>JAITLH010000319.1 GCA_031277995.1 Deltaproteobacteria bacterium | reverse complement strand
TGGCCCAGCATCCCGACGACCACGAATTTTACATACTCAAGGGCAACCTGGACATTAAGTTTGGCCGCTCGGCCGAGGGCGAAAAACTCATCCGCTGGGGCCGCTTAATGGGCCGCCTTAAGGATAACCCCGCCGACGTCAACGCCTTAATGTCCTTTGGCGAGCTTTGCATCAAGGAAAACCGCCAGGACGAGGGCCTCCAGCACCTGGCCCAGGCGGCCTCCCTATCGCCCGACAATAGCGGCATCCGCTGGCGCCTCTTTAACCTTTATCAAAAACTGGGCCAGTATCCCGAAGCCCTGCGCTACTTTCTGGAAGTCGTGGCCATGGAACCGGAAAACGAAGAGCTCAAATACAAGCTGGCCGATTTTTACCGCAAAAACCGCCATCACGAAGAGGCCCTGGAAATCTACCGAACCTTGGCCAACAAGCACCCCCGGCAACCCCGGCCCAGGGCCCTCATGGCCAGCTTACTCCAGGACATGGGCCAATTTGACGAGGCCCAAAACCTAAAAGCCCTGGCCGACACGCTGACCATCGGCCTTAAGGAAAACCCCGACCACAACGAAACGGTCATCTTCATGAAATACCTTTTTGGCATCCACCAGCAAAAAGAGGCCATCGAGTGGTTAAACCGGGGCTTGACCAAATGGCCCTACCATGGGGAATTGATCATCACCAAGGTCAAAATCCTCTACAACGAATACCGCTACAAGGAAGCCGTGGCTTTGCTAAAAAGGCTCATCTCGGTCAAACACGACATGGCCGAACCCCACATGTGGATGGCCATGTGCTATCAAAGACTGGGTAACCATATGGCCGCCTTGGCCGAGGCCCAACTGGCCACGCGCCTGGCCCCCAAGAGTTTTACCAGCCACAAGGTCTTAGGCGACATCCTAAAAGAGCAAAAGAAAGTCAGCCAAGCCAACGCCGCTTACGAAGTGGCCGACATGATCCGCCTCACCCAATCCAAGGCGGCCAACTCCTCGCGCTAACCCCAAAAAAAACCACCCAACCAAAACCAAAAGCAAAGGGCCCGCGGGCCCTTTTGTTTTGGCGCGGCCGCCAAATATTTTTGGTCGAATTCGGGTAAGCGCCCGAAAGTCCGCTCATTTTTTTTGGTCGAATTCGGGTAAGAGCCCGAAAGTCCGCTCATTTTTTTGGTAAGATTAGGCAATTTTTAGTGAAACGGCCCCCGTTTTGGCCAAAATTTTCGTTCCGATTTACGATCGAGCGATTATTTTGGGGAGAAAAAAATAGCCGTCTCGATAGCCTTGGCAGATTGGCGCTTTCGTAAATTTTCCAATGAAGGTCTTTTTAAATTCCGGCCGTTTTTTACTTGTCATTCTTTTGTCATAATAAATTCTCAGAACCAATGAAAAAAAGTTATTGTAAAAGTCACAATCAATACTAAGTACCGTTATTAATAGAAAATTTAACCGGGCCCGAGAGGGTTTTTTATTTTGCCGCGGCGAAAAACCTTGAACGTAAATAATTTAAAAAATTAATAAAAATTATTTGCAATAGAATTAGTCAAAGCGTAAAGAGATTATTTACGAAATTTGAGTAAATTAATTAATTATGATCCCAGATACATGAAAATTAAAATTTTTACAATTTGCTTTAATTAGGCCGCGTTGGGCTTTTTTTGGAATATTTACGTCGATCCGCGGATCGGCATTTTTTATTGCAATACTGCAAAAATGGCAATTTTTATAAAATCCAATAGCTTATATTTTAAACGCAAAAAATTTAAAAAAATTTCGCGCCCGGACCAAGTTGGAATTAGGAATTGAAAATTCCATAACTTCCTGAAAAACAAGCTAAAAAGTCTATCCTGAATGAAAACGCGTTTTATTCTTAGATACTAAAATAACCCAATATTAGCTTAAATCTAATAATGGCATTTTTTTACCCATTTAAACTACCCAATTACCCATACTTGCAAAACCCTTTTGGGCGGTCAAAATCTAGACAAAACTCAAAAAATACCGGAAAATTGGGCAATTAAATTCACGAATGAAGTTTTCTGAAATTTTGCTAAAAATTCTCTTGAGTTGAACGGTTGTAAGTGTTAACATAGCATAAAATTTCAGAATCCCTTGATCCTGATCGATTTTTGATAATGTATTTGGCCGTCTCCCGTAAGTTAACGTCCATAAGTTAGCCGCGAGGCCGCCAAGTTCGACTTTATGGACGCCGCAAGGCGGCCCGGGGGGCGAGCGCCCCCATATGGCCAAGACTTTTGACTTTTCTCGGCGAGGTTTGGCGCCCATCGTGGGCCCCCACCTTGTTTTGGGAGAATCGGGCCCAACCCCAAATTTGGGAATGGGCCCCATCTAGGTCCCGGACCCTTAGGGGACGGGCCTAGCGCCTCGTTAAGCCCCCATGGGGCGTAGTTTTTTTAGCATCTTTTTTGAAAAAGTAGGGAACGATGACCGTCACCAAAGAAACCATCATCAGAAACATTGGCGCCAAGACTGGTTGGAGCCGATCGGATTCGAAGAAAGCCATGCAAAAGCTTTTATCCATCATGTTCAAAGCCCTTAGTAGCGGAGAGGATATCCTTATTTCGGGCTTCGGTAAATTTAAAGTCCTCCACAAAAATGCCCGCTTGGGCAGAAATCCCCATACCATGGAAGAAATCAGACTAAAGGCCAGAAGGGTCGTCAGCTTCAAGGCCTCCGAAAACCTGCGCCGTAAGACCAACATCAACTACGGCGACTTGGAGCCGAGGTTGTCCGTAGACGACGACGCCGACGGCGGCCTTGACGACTAGAGCCTAGCCTTATTTGGGTTCCGGTCCCCCCAAAGGGGCCGGCGCCCAAATAATAGCCCCTCGGTCTTTTATAGGCCAAAACCCGTTTCGGCCTGAGGCTAAGCTCTTCGGTTTGGCTTAACCCAAATGGAACCCTGGTTTTTTTTCTTGTCTCGGAGATTAACGAGCATACGTAAGCACCCTACTTTAGAAACACAGACCCGCCTCGGCCCCTCAGGGCCAAGGCGGGTCTTTTGTTTTATTTTATGTCTATCAAACCCCCAAAATCCTAAAAAAAGTTAGAATTTTGGGGGCCTAAACTTACTTTTTCGGCGGCTTTTTGTCGCTGGCCACGACCGCCTTAAGCTCCCGGCCCACCCTAAAAAAGGGCAGCCGCTTAGCCGGCACTTGGATGGCCACGCCCGTCTTGGGATTGCGGCCTGAGTAACCGGGGTATTCCTTGATTCTAAAAGAGCCCAGGCCCCTAATCTCGGTCCTCTCCCCTTCGACCAAACCATTGGTGATGGTATCGAAAAAAGCCTTGACCACGATGGCGGAGTCTTGGTTGGAAACCTTGAGCTCATCGGCCAAAGTGTTAACTAATTGAGACTTATGCATTTATCGTTCCTCCGGAAAACAACCCATTGACCCTAATGATGGCTGAACTTGAATTCAAGCATCGTTGGGCTCAAAACCCTGGGTGGGTATGGTTGATTGTCGAGACCAATATACCCGGAAGCGGTTAAAATTTCAAGATATTTTTAGGGTATTTTTTCGCCCTAAAAAAAACGCCCTCATTTTTCGGGCATTATGCTTACCTAGATTGCCAATTACTCGCGAAAAAGGAAATTTATTTGGCCTTCCTCGACTTTCGACTGAATAACTGTGGATGATTACTAATTTTTATCGTTTGTGAATGATTATTTAATTCCTGGACTAGTTATTTGTGTCGTTTATTCGCTAGTTTCCATAACTTAGAGGTCCCGAACGCGACCCTTTGAAAAAAAATTTTTGGGAAAAAAGGCCCAGAAATCGGGGCCTTGGGAGAAATTTTGGCAAGCCCCGGGGCAAATGACAATTGGCCTCGGGGCCCAGGGCCAATCGGTGGGACCATTGACGGTATTGGGGCTTGGTTCTCAAAAGCTTGGCGGTTGGCCCTTTAGGGGACCGACCGGCAAGGTGAAGTCGTCTAGGGAGTATTTGCCTAAATAGGCCGATTCGTAAGTGGCCACGGCCTCGGTCACCCTTTTTACGTATTCGGAACTCTCGGAAAAGGGGAGCGTTTCGATAAAAAGATCCAGGGGCCTTTGGGGCAAGGCCGTGACGTAACCTTGGATATTAAAGGGGCCGCCGTTGTAAGCGGCCAGGGCCAGGGTCTGGGAACCAAAGGCGTTAACCAGGGAGCTTAGGTAGGCCGTCCCGTAGCGGATGTTTAAAAAGGGGTCAAAAAGATCGTCTTCGCGGAAGTTGGCGTCGCCTTGGAGCTCGGCGACTTTTTGGGCGGTCGAGGGCAATAGTTGCATTAAGCCCCGGGCGTTTGAAGAGGAGACCACCTCGGCCTGAAAGGCGCTTTCGGTGCGGATGACCGATAGGACCAGCTGGGGGCTTAGGCCCAGCTCCCTATAAGCCCTAAGGAGGGGCCGCCCGTAAACCAGCGGATGGTTCCAGCGCGAGCCCTTAAAACCCGAGGGGGCCTTGAGGCGATTAATCAGGCCCACGGCCAGGCGGTAATCCCCGGCGTAGGCGGCCAACAATACGTAAGCCGCGGCCAGATCGTCACCCTGGGCGGTTTTATTGGGGATGACGCTTTCCCCGGCCGCCCGGAGTTCTTGGTAAGCCGCCTGGTAGGCCCCTTGGCTAAGGTAATGCCTGACGGCGAACCTGGATCTCTCCAGATCCCCGGAACCGGCCTGGGTCAGGGGGGTGATTTGGGCCAGATTTGGCCAGGGGTAAGGGACCCTTTCGGATAGCCAGAGAAAAAACCCCATGGTGTCTCGATCATCTAAGCGATCGGAAAGGAGGTTGGCCATGGGTTCGGCCAAGGCGATCTTGGTCGGGAGCTTACTTAGGGCGGCCAAACGGCCCTCGGCCAAAAGCCGATAGTAACCCATGGGGCCGGCCGCGCCTTCGCGGTAAAGGGCCAGGGCTTCCTCGCCTCGGTCCAAGTTTTCCAGGGCCCGGGCCTGAAAGTATTGGACGGCCTTAAGGTTGGCGCCTTTTCTCTTACTTTCGGCGGTAAAGTATTCCAAGGCTTCGGCGGGCCTATTGTCTATTAAGGTGACTAGGCCCAGACGATAGTTGTAATCTTTAAGGCTGGTTTTAAGGCCGGGATTTTTTTCGACCAATTCCTCGGCCATCACGCTTAGGCCGCCCTTAACCATGACGTCAAAGGCCCTGTTTAGTTCCCTTTGCCTTTGGGCGCCTTTTAAAACCCCGGCCACGGCTAACCGGACCTCGGCCGCCTCGGAAAATTTCCCCTCCCTAAGCCTTAGGGTGGATAACCACCTTAGCGACGGGAGGTCTTTCCTATTTTGCAAAAACTCCCCGGCCTTTTCAAAGTCCCCTACCCTTATGGCCAAAACGGCCCCGAAGGATTGAAACTCGGCTTTGATCTCCTCGGGCAGCTCGCTTTGGTTTAAGGTGGCTTCCAAGATGTCCATGGCCTCTTGGTTACGCCACTGGAGGCCCAAGATCCTTACCAGCTTGGCCCGGGCCCCATAATCGCCCGCGGCCGACAAGCGCTCCAAAATCAAGCGATATCCGGCCATGGCCCTGGCCCAGTGGCGGTCCCGGACCTTTTGGTTAATGATGGCGTAGTAAATGTCCAGGGCCCGGTTGGGATCGGAAACGGAGATGAGCCCGGCCTCCAGGACCCAAACGCCCCGCCACTCGCGGATTTCCTTGGGCTGCTTTCTGATTAAGGCCAAGGCTTCGGGGAAACGCTCTTCCCTTATGAAGGCCACGGCCCGATCGTAGACCTCGGCCCGGCGGCCGTAAAGACTGGGGAATTTGGGCGGCAAAACCTCGGCGGGCAGGCTGGAGACCAGGGGATTGGGGCTGGGAGCGGGGTCAAAAATAGGCCTAGGCGGCCCAGGCTCAACGGCGCCAGAAAGGGCCGCCATCAATAAAAAGATGGCCCAGACCTGGGTCACTCTTCAGACGCCCCCGGCCAAGCCGCTTAGTTCGCCGCCGTTAAGGTAACCTATGATTAGGAGGGCGACTTTTTCGGCCACGGCCAACTGGGCCTCCTGGGTCGAGGCTCCCAGATGGGGGATGGCCACGAAATTGGCCAATTCCATGAGGGGCATGGGATCGGGGGGTTCTTTGTCAAAAACGTCCGTGGCCGCCCCGGCCAGGCGCTTTTCTTTTAGGGCCGCGTATAAGGCCCCTTCGTCAACGAGCCCGCCCCGGGCGCAGTTAATCAAATACGAGGTGGGTTTCATCAAAGCCAGGACCTTGGCGTCGACGATATTGGCCGTTTCCTTGGTTTTGGGCAAATGCAAGGATAGGTAATCCGAGAGCTTAAAAAGTTCCTCAAAACCGACCGCCTGGGCCCCGACCGCCTCGATGGCCTTTTGGCCAATGATGGGATCGTAGGCCAAAACCTTAAGCCCCAAGCCAATGGCCTTGGCGGCCACGAGTTTTCCCACGGCCCCCAGGCCCAAAAGCCCGATGGTCTTACCGGCGATCTCGTAACCCCCGAGATTCTTTTTCTCCCAGCGCCCGGCCTTAATCGATTCCATGGCCGGCCAAAGCTTTCTGGCCAAGATTATGATAAGCCCTATGGTCAATTCGGCCACGGCGTTGGCGTTAAGCCCGGGCGTGTTCACGACTTTGACGTTTAGTCTCTGGGCGGCCGCCCCATCGATATTGTCCAGGCCCGCCCCGGCCCGGCCCACGATTTTAAGGTTTCCGGCCGCGCCTTTTTCCAGTATCTCGGAGGTGACCTTGGTCGCGCTCCTGACGACT
Organism: Deltaproteobacteria bacterium; assembly: GCA_031277995.1. Lineage (GTDB taxonomy): Bacteria > Desulfobacterota > Desulfarculia > Adiutricales > Adiutricaceae > JAIRNQ01. Next base: position 669 of record JAITLH010000319.1, on the reverse strand, counting down.
AGGCCATGGTACCCACCGATAATCTCCCCCAAAGCCTCGGGCGTCAAACCGCTTTTTTCGTCCACTTCAAAACCGGCCCGCTTAAAGCTCTCCGGGCAGACGGCTTCAATCTTATCGGAAATCAAAATTTTTGGCGCCATTTTCTTCCCGCCTTCCGAGGCCCTAAAAAATCCCCGGGGGTTTTTCTTGAGACAAACTTAAATTAGCCGCGGCCATGGCCATGGTCATGGCCTAGCCTGGGCCGGGCCTGGGCCCAATATGGGCCAAGGTCAGCCCGGGCTTGGAAGGGCGCGGACCTGGGTCAAATTTTCACGTAAAAACTTAAAAAAGTGAAGCTTAAAGACGCGTAACGCGGGGGAGGTAACGACAAAGCCCGAAATCTCCGTTTCCGGCAGTATACTACAAAATGGGACCTTGGCGCAATAATCAGGCGAATGACGGCGAGAAATGGCTAGCCTTAGGCTAGCGGCCCTAGGGGGCCCTTAGGCGGCCCTAGGGACGCTCGTTGGTGGGCTTTAGGAGAATCCGATGGCCATCCTTGATATGGCCCCTAAAATCGCAAAACTCATAATCATAGACGCCAAAGCAAGGATCCGGGTCGCCTTGGTCAAGCTCAATCCATAAATCAGGATACCACAAAATTCTGTCGTTACCCCAAACGCCCTTGAA
>JAITLH010000294.1 GCA_031277995.1 Deltaproteobacteria bacterium | reverse complement strand
TAGATCGATGGCCTCCTGGGGGTTTGAGACGCCGGGCAGCTGGATGATGATGCGGCCCCCGGCCTGGGGCCTAATGTCGGGTTCGGCCACGCCGTACATGTCTATGCGGTTTCGGATGGTCTCCAGGGCTTGCCGGGCGGTAATTTCCTCAAGTTCGGCCTGGGCGTCCGAGGTAAAGGCCAAAACGGATTTACCACCGTCGTTTGAGACCACCCTTAAAGTTTCGCTAAAATAACGGTTAAGGACGTCGTTCGCCGAGGCCTGGGTAGCCGCGGGGTCGGTTAAGGTCATAACGATCTCGGGGGAGTTGACGTTTTCCAGCCTAAACCCGGTGACTTTGGCGTCGTTTAGCCTACGGCGCAAATCTTCCATGTGCCGGTGGATGGCGTTATTCACGGCCACCTGGAGATCGACCTCCATGGCCAGATAGATGCCGCCCTTAAGGTCCAGGCCCAGGTTAATCATCTTTTTCGGCAATATTTTGCTTAAAAAACCTTGGCTCCCTTCGTCGGCCCCGTCGTTACTCAAAAGAGTGGGTAACAAATAAAAAAGACCGCCCCCGACAACCAAGAGCAGCAAAATACCGCGCCAAACTAAATTTTTATTCATACAAACAACCCAAAAAAACCGGGATTTATCGAAGTTATCGAATGTTTAAAACGAAAGGTAAGCCAAAACGCGCCAAGACGCGCCTAGACGCGCCTAGCCCGGCCAAACCGCCCCGCCTTGTTGGGGCCCTTTTTGGCCTTGGCCAAAAAACGGCCATATGGCCCCGCCGTGGCCCGACCCCCCCTTAACCGTACCGATTCGGTTTCAAAAGGCCGCCTGGGGCCTTTTTTGGCCGTTCGCGGGGCCTTTTTTGAGGGGGGAGAAAGGGTGTTTTTGGGCCGCCCAAAAACCCCAACCCGGGGGCCGCGAAAAACTTACGGCTTGGTCTCTTCGGACTTGTCGAGGTTGGGCTTGTCCTTGTCTTTGTCGACGACCGGGGCGGCTTCCGGCTCCTGGCCGGCCTTAAGGACCCCGGCCACGGCGGCCCGGGCGATCTTGACCCGGACTTCGGGGGCGATTCTGACCGTGAGTTCTTTGGCGTCCACGGCCGTGACTATGCCCAAAAGGCCGCCGTTGGTCTGGATCTTGTCACCCTTTTTGATGTTGTCGAGCATGTTTTGGCGTTCCCGTTGCTGCTTTTTTTGGGGCCTAATCAAAAGAAAGTAGAAAATCAGAACGAAGCCGCCCATGAGGATAAAAAGCTGCATGCCGCCCCCGGACTGCTGTCCCTCGGCCCCGCCCTGGGGGGCCATGGCCCAGGCTTGGGCGGCGGTGGCCAATAAATAATTCGTCATGATGGTATGTCTCCATATACGGGTGAGAAGTTATGTCGGTTCGAGGGTTGGCGCTTATTTGGCCGCGCCACCAGAATTTAGGCTTAAAAATCGATGTTTAGGCCAAAAAAATCGTTCTTGGTCTTAAAAAAATGGGACTAAGGCCCAAAAATTGTTCTTGGGCTTAAAAAAATGGGACTAAGGCCCAAAAAAACGATGCCAAAACCCGCCGATTCGAAATCGTTTGGCCCACTTGACCCGGGACAAAGGGTCTTGAAGGGGTTAAAATGGGGCCCCGGGAATTTAGGTTTTTATGTCCGTCAATGGGGCCGAAAAAAAGAACGGTTAAATTAAGCTTGAAGGCGGGCTTTTTCTAAGTTTTTTCTAAGTCTCGGACTCTTGAAAGTCATAAAACTCTTTATAATACCATGAAAACCTACCGTCTAGCAAGGATTCTCTCGCGCCTTTGACCAGGTCCAGGTAATAGTGGAGATTGTGGACGGTGCCCAGTCTTAGAAACAAGGGTTCGCGGTTTTGGTGGAGGTGTCTTAGGTAGGCTCTGGAAAAATTTTGGCAACAATAGCAGGAACAATTCTCGTCAAGGGGTTTAGGATCGTTTTTATATTTGGCGTTTAGGATATTGATCTTGCCTTTTTTCGTAAAAAGCTGTCCGTTTCTGGCGTTCCTGGTGGGGATAACGCAGTCAAACAGGTCGGCCCCGCGTTTGATGCCCTCGATAAGGTCTTTGGGGGTGCCCATGCCCATGAGGTATAGGGGTTTTTGGGTATCCAGCCCGGTCCTGGCCGTCTCGATGGCTTGGTAGGTTATTTCCGAGGGTTCTCCCAACGCCAGGCCGCCCACGGCTTGCCCGGGGAGCCCGAGGGAGGCGATCGCCTCGGCCGATTTTTTCCTTAAATCCGGATAAAAGCCCCCCTGGGATATGCCAAACAAGGCCCCGGCCTGGCCCAATAGCGGGTTGTCGTGGCCGCCCAATTCTTTCCAAGTCTTCTGGCAGCGTTTGGCCCACTCAAAGGTTAAAGCCATGGATTTTTCCGTCTCTTCCCGGCTGGCCGGATAAGTCGTGCATTCGTCCAAACACATTAAAATGTCCACCCCAAAGCCCACCTGGAGTTCCATGGCCCGCTCCGGGCTTAAAAAAACCTCCGAACCGTCATAGGTCGATCTAAACCGCACCCCCTCAAGGCTTAGTTTTCTCAAAGCCGTTAGCGAAAAAACCTGGTAGCCGCCGCTGTCGGTAATAATCGGCTTATCCCAGGCCATGAAGGCGTGGAGGCCCCCCAGCTCGGTCAAAAGTTCCAATCCCGGCCGCAAAGACAAGTGGTAAGTGTTGGCCAGGACGATTTTGGCCCCCAGTTTTTCCAGATCGTCAGGCGCCACGGCCTTAACCGACCCCCTGGTCCCGACGGGCATGAACATGGGCGTGGGGATATCGCCCCGGGCCGTGGCGATTACCCCCGTCCGGGCCGCACTATCGGGATCCGTGGCCAGTATGGTAAAAAATGAAGCCATGTCGAGTAATCATAGTTCAGGCGAAAAAGGCGCCAAGAAAAGGTCAGGCCGTAATCCCCGCGCCCCTTTGGGGAAAGGGATTACGGCTAATATTTTTGGACCAAACGGATGCCCAGTAAAATCATGGCCAGGCCGAGAAAGAGGCTTAGGCCCGGGGTTTCGCCCAAAAGTAGCCAGCCGTAAACGATGCCAAAAAGCGGCACCAGGTTAATGAAAGCGGCGGCCCGGTGGGGGCCCAGGATAACGATGCCCTGGTAAAAAAAAGTAAAGCCCA
>JAITLH010000279.1 GCA_031277995.1 Deltaproteobacteria bacterium | reverse complement strand
GGGAAAAATTTCGCGGGTAGGGGCTTGACCGATTGACTAAGGCGACTTAACTTTATGATTTAGGCCAGGCCGTTGACACTTTTGGGGCGGTAGGGGCTTGACCGATTGACTAAGGCGACTTAACTTTATGATTTAGGCCAGGCCGTTGACACTTTTGGGGCGGTAGGGGCTTGGCCGATTGACTAAGGCGACTTAACTTTATGATTTAGGCCAGGCCGTTGACACTTTTGGGGCGGTTCTCTACAATCGCCTTTGGGACCCGATTTAACCGAGGCGGTAACCACCTTGGCCCAGGCCTTGACCAAGAAGGTCACCCTAAAGTGACCAATGATATTAATCATAATAGACTTCGTAGAAAAATAAACGAAAAATACGCATTGTTTAGGTGTTTAATCTATGAGAATCGATCCATATAAAACCCTTGGCGTGGACAAAAAAGCCAGCGAGGCGGACATCAAAAAAGCCTATCGCAAGTTGGCCAGGAAATACCATCCCGACGTCAATCCCGGCGACAAACAGGCCGAGGAGAAATTCAAGGAACTGTCCACGGCTTACGACATTTTGTCCGACCCCAACAAAAAGGCCGAATACGACAACCTGGGGCAGGAAGCTTTCTTTGACCGCGGCTTTGGCGGCACGGGTTATCAGCAGCCCAACTTTAACATGAACGATTTTCCCTGGGGGGATATTTTCGCCGATCTTTTTGGCGGCGGCGCCAAAACCACCACCCGGACCGGCCGAAGGGGCTCTTCCACCTTTTCGTTCGATAATTTCGGGGGTTTTGGCCAGCAGTCCTTCGTTCCCACCAAGGGGCAAAACCGCGAGCATACCCTGACCTTGGATTTTCGGGACGCCGTCAAGGGCCTGGACATAACCATGAAATTGGACGTGCCCGAACCCTGTTCGAAATGCGGCGGCAAGGGCAGGAACGAAAAAAGCGGGAAGGTCTGCTCGGCCTGCCGGGGCCAGGGGAGCGTGATGAAACCCGAGACCATCAAAACCCACATCCCGGCCGGGGTCAAAGACGGGCAAAAGATCCGCCTAAGGGGCAAGGGTTATCCCGGCCAGGACGGCGGCGCCCCGGGCGACCTGGAGCTTTTGGTCAAGGTTAACCCGGACAGCGTTTTTACCCGCGACAACGACGGTAACCTCTCCATGGAAAAAAAGATTAGCCTCTACTTGGCCCTTTTGGGCGGGAAGGTGGAGATCCCCAATATCTCGGACAAGGCTTACCTGACCATTCCCCCGGGCACCCAAAACGGCGCCAAATTTAGGCTCAAAGGCAAAGGCGTGGTCACCGACAAAAAAACCGGCGATCTCTACGTCACCGTCAAAGTGGTCTTGCCCGCCGACCTTTCCCCCGAGGCCGCGGAAACGGTCGAAAAACTCCAGGAGCTGGCCCCCTTGCCCCAAGAAGAAATTGGCTAAAGGCCAGACTCGCCTTTAGCCAATGGCCGGCTCGGCCAAAAACCGTACCCTTTACGGCCAAAACGCTTTGGCCGTAAACCTTACGGGATTTAAACGAAAGCCCCCACCCCTCTAATCCGAAAGAGCCCCATGGCCCCTCGCCAAGACGGTTTAAGTCCCTGTCCCAAAATTCGGCGTCTTAATCGGGCGGAGTAAAACCCCCAAAAAAACCGATCCCATCCAGACTAAAAAACGCCAATTTTTAAAATTAGATTCCCTTTTTATCAAAAAAAGCCAATCAAAGAACCGATAAGCCATTGGTTTTACCCTAAGTCTAATAAACTTAAGGCAAAATGGTTAACGGCTTGCCACCCTAGGCCCAATCGCGGGCTTTAACCTAGGCCGCCCGCCTGAAAACTTGGGCCTAAGGCCCGACAAAAGTTGTCAAAACGCGGTCATTATGTCATAGTTAACTTGTGGACCTCCTGAGGATCCAAAGATTTCGCCCCAAAATCCCCGAGGCCCTGGGGCCGCGGCCCCAGGCCGGGGCCAACCGAAACGAGAGGCTTTTTTTTACGTCCCTTGAATTTTGGCGTAAAAACCCAAACCGTTAAACGAACGTAACGAACCCATGACCGACGCGCCCAAACCGCGAAAGGTGACCAAAATATTGTCGTAAAATCACCGGCCATGAAAATTTGCTTAAACAATCAAATTTCGGGCCCAATTTCTATCTCAAATAGTTTTGAGGTTTCCTTGGGTTATTTATGACAGAAACCACGAAAGATCCTTGCCACGCGGCCAAACGTTCAACCAAGGTCCCCTTATTAAACCATTTCGCCCACGAAGATCGCGTTTTGATCGTGATAACCGCCGATCCCGACTCCATCGCCAGCGCCGTGGCCTTGAAAAGGCTTTTGTGGCGCCGGGTCGCCCACGTCACCGTGGCCAGTACCAACGATTGCCGGAGGCCCGACAACCTAAGGTTACTCCAGGCCTTGGGGCTTACCCTTATCCATTTAAGCGAGGTGGACGTTTCCCACTATACCAAGCTGGCCATGGTCGATTCCCAGCCCCACCACACGCCCCAAACCATCGACGCGCATTTTTCCGTGGTGGTCGATCACCATCCCGTGGGCCAACTTAACCCCCACCAGCCCCAGCCCGAGTTTCTCGATATCCGCAGCGATTACGGGGCGACCGCCACCATTTTTACACAATACCTAAGGGCGGCCAAAATAAAGCCCAACCAGCTCCTGGCCACGGCCCTTTTTTACGCCATCAAGACCGACACCTTAAATTTCGTCCGCCAGGGCAAAATCGAGGACGTCGAGGCCTTTCGTTGGCTCTACCCCTTGGTCCACTTGCCGCTTTTAAGCCAAATCGAGCAGGCCCCCATCAGCCGCAAGTCCTTTAAGTTCCTCCGGGAAGGCCTAAACTCGGTGATTTTTAACAAAAACTTCGCCGCGACCTACTTTGACGAGCTCGACCACGCCGATACCCTGGTCATCGCCGCCGATTTTCTCATGCAGATCGAGGGGGTCAGGCGCTCCTTTTCCTGCGGCGTTTACGACGACAAATTCGTGGTGGTCTTGCGTTCTTTGGGCATTAGGACCAGTAACCTAGGCACCTTGGCCCATGAGGCCTTTGGGGCCTACGGCTCCGCCGGGGGCCATAAAAACATGGCCCGGGCCGAAATGCCCCTCTCGGCCGTCGATCCCAAGGGGACCATGAAACCGGCCCAGCTCTTTAACTTCGCCCGCCGCCGCCTCCGGGAAGCGTTGGCCAAAAAGGCCGACCCCGACGCCCCTAAGGCCGCCGAGAAAAGGGCGGCCAAGGCCGGCGCCCGCGCCACCCTGGGCGCCCACCCCGGTCCCCACCCTGGGCCCCATTCCGGCGCCCACGAGACGGCCCAATCCCAGGGCAAACCCCTGGCCCCAAGCCGCGAGACCGGCCATGGGCACGAAATGGTCCACGTCCAGGCCAAGGGGCATCCGGCCGGCCACAAATCCTAAGCGTTAAAAAAGTCTTTTTCCAAAAGGGCGATGGAGAGGGCGAAAAGTTGGGTCCTTTCCACTATCGTTCGAAGCGATAAGGCTTCCCGTTTTGTGTGGATGTCATACATCGAGGGGCCCAAGGCGTCGATGGTGGATAGGCCATAAAAAGAGCACCAAGATCCGTCCGACACCCCGAGGTGTTTTTCTTCGTTTAATTCTAGGCCCAATCTTCGCCCGGCCTTTTTGACCACGTTTACGGCCTTAAGGGTATTTTTGTTTTTTTCCTCGGAAGGCCTGGAGATCTTTAGGGCGGTATTGACTTGGCAGCTTGGCACCCAAACGCTGGAACCTATTTTGTCGAGCGTCTGCCGAACGTATTTCAAGCCCTCGTCGGTCTCGAAGGTGGCCAAAAAATCCGCCTCGGCTTCCAGCCGCTCAAAGGGAAAGTCCCAAAACCCGCCCTTGGGGGTTCCGCCGATTAGTCCCCTCACCGCGCCTCCCGAGGCGCCGCTTCCATGACCGCTATTTGGCCCACTCCCTTGGCCTCTCCCAGAGCCGCCCCCAGAGCTTCCTTTTGGCCCCTTGGCGGGATTCTCCCCGTCCAAAAGGTCGGTTAACGAGATTTCGTCGTCTTCGTCTTTGACCGGTTCCCCGGCGTAGGCGAAGGAGTAAAAATATATGCCCCGGGCGGGATCGTTATGGCTTTCCAGGGAAGTCAGGATCCTGGAGATGGCCAAGTCGGCGTTTGATTCTTTCGCGGAACTTATGGTTACCTTGACGCCCTTGGCCACGGCCTTGATGTTTCCGTAGGCCACTCCCCTTAGGTGGGCCCCGATGATTTCCGGATCCCTCGACGGCTCAAAGACGAAAGCCAGCTGGGCTTTGCTGGCTTCGGATTCCAAAATCGGCCTCGTGGATCTTGAGCCCGTTTCCTCGTCGCAATTATAAATCACGATTATTTCCAGATCGTCTGGGATGAGCCCCAATTCGTGGGCTATTTTTAGGCCGTAAAGGGACACGACCACGCCCGCCTTGCAATCCACCACCCCCAAACCGTAAACCCTATCGCCCACTATCCGAAAGGGGTTTTCCCCCGAATCCCCCTCTTCAAAGACCGTGTCCAGATGGGCCAAACACAAGATCTTCCTTTCGGCCCCCACCTTTCCGACCCGGCAAACCAAATGGATCCCCACCCCGGGAACTTCCAGCCGCTCGATGGTTTCGGCCATGGGCGACAAAAGCGGCACCAGGGTTTCCACGACCCTAAGGTTGCCTTCAAGGTTCCCGGTGCCGCTGTCAAAGGAAACCAAGGTCTCGAGTAAGCCCAGCTGTTCGTCCAGGAAATATTCGGCCTTGCCTTTTATGGAATCAAGGGTCCCTTCGATGTTCATGGGTTTTTTCATGGCGCCAATTACCGTTGGCCAAAGGGACGACTAAGTTCCCGGCCAATTCGAAAGGGAGTTAATGGCGATCCCGCTAGATCCCCGGCTTATTTTTCGCCCTTGATCGCTTCTTCGCGCCGCCGGATTCGCGGTTCGCTATCGGTTTTTTGATAAGGCCGCTTTCCTCGCGCCCATGGCGCCCAGCTCGCCCAGCTCGCCCGGCTCGCCCAACTCGCCCAGCTCGCCCAGCGCGCCCATGGCGCCCAACTCGCCCGTTTCGCCCGGCTCGCCCGGCTCGCCCGCTTCGCCCATGGCGCCCATGGCGCCCAACTCGCCCGCTTCGCCCGTTTCGCTTTATGGGCTGGGGGAAACAAAAACGCTTAATTACAGCCAGATCTTGACGCGTTTGGGGCGGCCTGTCAAGGCCCATGGTTGGCCAAGCCCCCCGATCCGTTTCCAGATCTTTAATCTCCGTTCCCGGCCTGATTCCTAAGCCTTGGTCCCCGCACTTCGCGCTTTATGGCCGCTTTTTGGGAGCGGCGGCAAATGGCCGGGAACAAAGCCCATGGGGCGGGAAAGATGGCCTGGCTAGGCTCCGGCCCCCATGGGAAGCCGGGGAGGGCGCAAGATGGGTTCAACGTTTACGTTACGGGCGGGGGAAAAAACGGGAGAAAAAAACGTGGGCCTAGACAAACCCCGGGGTGGGCTTAAAACGGGCCTTCAAGAATTCCGGAACGGATTGGTGGGTTAAGCTGCGAAAAATATTTAAAAACCCCGGCTTTGTGGCCAGGGGTTTTATAGCCCATCGGGATTTTGCAGGGCCTCCAGTTTCGCCACCCTTTCGCGGGAAAGTTTAAACGTATAAATATTCTTAAAATGTAACTCTTTGACCTCTATGCGGCTAAGGTAGGCTATATTGTATATAAGATCGCCTGTTTTAAGTCCCGAAACTTCCGGCAAAGCGTTATCCAGGGCCTCGTCTTGAACCCACGCGGTCAGTTTAAGCGGGACGTTTCGGTTACCGCTTACCTTAAAGTTTACGCGAATTTTGCCTTTGGATCTTTTTACCTTATCGACGGTGCCGATCATGGCGATGACGTTGCCAAAATATTTTTTGTCAGCTTTCGATGGGTTATCCATAAATTCTTTAACTAGATTATTTGTAAAAACAGTATAGTTTGTGTGTAAAGAATAATTTATTATATCCTCTACGTTAGAAAAAACTGGACTAATTATATGTTGAGAAACATCGTTATCTTCTTTTCTGTAAGATATAAGTAAATCGCCTTTTTCAATATATACCACAACCGTTTTAAAAGGAAATTTAGCTTTGTTTATCCGGACAAATAATTTATCCATGTTTTTTTTACTGATCGAAAAACTTGGTTTGGGCGCGTAATAGGCCCAATCGGCGCCTATCCTTGAGTAACAGCTCAGAACGTTTTTGAAGATATCCGGAACCAGCTCGTCGCCGAGGTTTTCAAGAACCGGTCCGTTGCCGAGGCTTTTTTTTACCAGGGCGTCGTCAAGGCTTTTTGGAACCAGCCCATGATCAAGGTTTTTTGAGACCGGCCGGTCGTTGCCGCCTCCCCAAAACCTGGCCGCCCCGGCCATGGCTAAGCCCATCACGCCCAAAATGGCCCAAAGGGTCATCATCGTTAATGACATCATTAGCGTTTCCTATTTCTCCTGGGCCAAAAAAGGTCCCGGCTAACTCATGGTGGTTTTTTTTAAGTCATGGGATGGACGATCAAGAACATTAGGACCTAAAACCACTATAGCGTCAATCCCAACCCATAATTATGACACCTTTACGACGGCCTGTCAAGTCATTTTTCGCGTTGCCTTCGCGTTGCAATCGAGTATATGGAATTGACAACCTATGGAGAGGACGTTGGCGGGGTTGTTGGAGGTGTCGTCGGCTCTGGAATGTTTACGGTGAAAGGAGCAACCATCGGCGCCTTGGTTGGTTCCGCCGTGCCGGTAGTCGGTACGGCCGCAGGCGGAATCATGGGAGCCTTGGCTGGAGCTCTCGCTGGTTTCAATACGGGTTCAAAGGTCGGGGAGAAGGTCGATAAACACGTTATCAGGGGGTACAAGTGCGAAAAGTGCGGTAATTTTATCCGTGTATAGACCTATGCATGGGATATAAAAACGGTCACCGAGGGTATCCGTTCACGAGCGATAATTAATGGCGGTGAATTGGTGCTGGATGGAATTGTGGTTTCGTGTCACAAGCGCCGTGAACCTTAGCCTCGTTTGAGGCTACCACGTAAACGCCTAAAATCGGCCCGTGGAGGCGCTTGACTATCAGATTGCGGTTTTTTATGCCGACATGAGGTCTGAAGCGCCGTCAGGGCCTTTATAGGCCGTTTAAACGGCAAGTTTCGAGGGTACCAGACCTAGCCGGTAAGCGGCACATTAAATCAAGCTCGAGCTGAACTGCCATGTAGCAAAACTGTGGGTGGATTATTCCACCCACTTTTATTTTTTTTAAGGTTCAAAAGGTTTGTAAAAATATAGAATAAAAGATCCAAGTAAATATGAACAAAAGAAAATTGCGTTATTTATATTTTACAAATACATTAATTAAACAGAAAAAATTAGAAAAATTATATTTATTAAAAGTTTCCTGATCAACAAATAAAAAGTCAAATTTATACTTTTTTTGAGCTTGATTTACGTCATTACACCAATTTTTTAATCTTTTAATTTTCAATGAGTCATCTAGATCTTCTAAGCCTTTAGTTTCTACAATAAATATGTCTTTATCTGACGTTTTTACTATAAAATCAGGGTAGTAATGAGCAATATCTCCAATAGAATTTGTATACTCAATCTTAAAATTGATAGCATTATTGTTTTTGGCATAAGTTATTACATCCGGGCACGACTCCAAGAAACTCGCGAATTCCAGCTCAAAATGGCTATCACCGACTATACGGTTAAAGACCGATTTTTTAGGT
>JAITLH010000239.1 GCA_031277995.1 Deltaproteobacteria bacterium | reverse complement strand
GCTACTAAGTACTTTTACCGTTTTGCCCCTGGGATTGCGCTGGTGGGGCTTGTGGACCGATTGCTGGAGAAGTTTTGACTGTGGTCAAAGGTCCTGGACACTGGCCAGGAGACCGGGCCCTGGGGAGGTGGCTCGGCCTTGGGAGCCCCTGGGCTTCAAGATTTGGCTACTAAGTACTTTTACCTCTTGCCCCTGGGAGCGCTTTAGCGGGGCCCGGGGGCCGTTTTTTGCTCACGAAATGGCCATTACCGCGGGTGGGGCCAAAAAACTTTGGGAGAAGGGCATCTAAATATAAACATAACTTAATTACTCAAATTATGTTCAAAATATCTTTGACACTGGGGCCTATCCAAGGGAACCATTAAACTATTTAGGGGAAATTAGTTGGGATAATTAGGTAGGTTGAAGGTTCAAGCGTATTTAATGAGTAAAAATTTAATTAAGGATTAGCTTCCAGGCGGTTTATCAAGGGGCTATGGAAATAGGGCTGGCGGCGATTCGGGCCAGTTGAATCGTAGAATCGTTGAATCAATCCAATTGCAGATCCCTAACGGCGTGATAGTCGTGGAAGTCCATAAATTCTTGGGAAGCCTTAACAAAATTATTTGACTTCGTTGGGTATTTTTTGGCCACGGTAGCGACCAAGGCGTGGAGCAGAACCATGATTCCCGCGTAGGGTTCTATGTGGGTCAACAGGTAACGGAAAGGGACAATCAAAGATTGGGAGGCGAAGGGAATGATGGGTGAAATCGGCGAATCGGTGATGGCGATTATGTTGGCCCCTTTATCTTTAAACTGGGCGGCGATCTTTTGGGTGTCCTTGGGGTAACGAGCGGTGCTGATTACCAAGGCCAAATCGGAAGCGCCGATGCTTTGAAGATGGGTAAAAAGGTCCATCTCAGCGGAAGTGAAGAGATGGACGGAAGGCCGAATAAATTGGAGGTAATAGGCCGCGTAAATGGCTGGCATTGAATTGTAGTGAGTGCCAATCACGCTGACCGTCTTTGATTTGTGGAGCGTCTGGACCACCTGGTTAAACTGTTTGGGTTTAATGGATTCCAGCATTTCATCAATGATCTGTTTTTCCATCAAGGCCACGTCCTGAAGGAAAAAGCCGTCTTCGCTTTTTGGCACAAATTTGGGTAGCGACAAAACGTCGCGGGCGTGAACTTGCAAAGCTTCCCTAAACTCGAAATAGCCTTTGAAACCCAACTGATAAACTAACCTAGTGACCGTGGCGGAACTGACCCCAGAAACCCGCGCCAGGGCTGAAGCGTTCAGAAAAGCGGCGTCCTTATGGTGGTTTATGAGATAGGCGGCCAAGCGGCCTTGCTTTGAACTAAGATTCGGATAGGCTTCTTTAAGCAATTCAATAATGGGGAGACTGGTATCCATATTTTCCTGTCAAAGGGACTCCCCGGCCAGAAGACGGACGAGGCCCCAGCTTGATGACGATCATTACCAGACCAATTTTAACAAACATCGAGGCACGTTAAAAGTGCCTAGTTACTTTAATCGGTAAGTATCGTTTTTTCGTTACTAAAAGTGCGGGAACAAAAAACACGCGAAAAAGCCTTATATCGGCCGCGGCGGAGGGAGGGCATGGTAGCTACCAGACAAATTATCCGTCTATTTTGAGACAAGCCGAACCGCCATTTTGGATACGATTCGTGGCCTCCTTTTGGATACGACTCGCGGCGCCCTGTTGGATACGATTCGTGGCGTTCCCCCCTAGCGTCAACGGAAAATTGAAAAAAATTTTTCTTGTTGACAAGATTAAAAAAAATGTTACAATAACCTCAAAGCCTAAAAAAACTTAAATCCCCATCAATTTCGGCCTGGATCATTGTCCCAGAAAAACTGGGCAGCCAAAACCGGCCAGACAATGCCGGTAAGAGAACGTAGCTTTAGCCTCGCGCCGTCGACTTTTTTGGACCTTTTGGAGACAAAAACCGCGGCCGGGTTTTGTTGGCTTACGGGTCGGTTGGTAGGTTGGCGGCCTTAAGGACCAGGGCTGGAATTCCCATCGCCTGTCAAGTTAACGGTACCGGCGAGGGTAAAGTTTCGAGGTCAAAGAGAAAAAATTTTTTTAATTATTGCTTTTTGCAATTTTTATTACAATAGTTTTAAAAGTCCCCAATCATCGGTAACTACGCTTAGAAACGTAAGCAAATAAGCCTCAAAGACTACCGGGTCAAGAAAATGGAGTCCCGTTCTTTGGCGGTTGACATTGGGGACCGGTAAAATTTAAGCGAACCAAAAAATTGAGCGCCAATCGCTGTCCACTTAAAGGTAACGGCGACGGTAAATTTTTTTCGCGGAAAAATGAAAAAAATTTTTCAATTATGGTTTTTTGTAATTTTTATTACATTCGCTTTAAAGGGCCATAACTATTGGCGACGTCAGTCCGAAAGATAAGAAATTGTGCCTCGAACGTAACCGGGTCATGAAAAATGGAGTCCCGGTCCCCGGCGGTTGAAAATTAGGACCGGCCAAATTTAAGCGACCGCGTCGGCGTTCGCAAATTACCAGCAAGGTGTCAAGAATGCGTTTATCTGATGAAGAAAAACGAATGTTAGATGGGAAAAATGGCCCACTTGTCCAGAAAGCCATGGCTAATACCGTTGAATATGGCCGTTTAGTCGAGGCGGAGAGGCTTTGTCAAGTGACCATGGCCCACCTTTTTTGCGGGGCTCACCCCTATTTGGAAGCCTTTGCCTCACGGGATTTTGACGAGACGTTCTCGGAAATGGCTTTCATAAGTCGGGAGAAATTGGTCTTTGACCGATTGTCGCCTAATTGTCGTTGCCAATCAGACGTGTTTCCATTTTCATCCAATAACTGGTCGGAGATGACTACCGACCAAGATAAGGTCGCCCTAAATGACATTTATTTGTCTAGATTTTCTGCCATGGGAGTTCAGTTGGTAGGAACTTGCGTACCATATCTGACCGGGTTCATTCCCCTGGCCGGAGAACATTATGTCTCCAGCGAATCGCACGCCGTTCTTCTGATGAACAGCCTTTGGGGGGCTAGGGGACAGGCCGACGGCATAGAGGCTGGTTTTTGGGCGGCGGTGTGTGGGCGGACGCCTTTGTGGGGCCTTCACGATCCCCTTCAGCGTAAAGGTACCCACCACTTCTTGATTGAAGCCAACCTGGAGACCGTCAGCGACTGGGATTTGTTTGGGCATGCCGCCGGCTTGAAGATCCCGCCATTGGCCATACCCGTTTTTTCGGGTTTTTCCAGGCCGGACATTCATATGATGAAATCGGCGGCCGCTTCCATGGCCACCACCAGCGGGGCGGAGATGGCCCATTTCGTTGGCTTAACGCCCGAAGCCCCAACTTTGGAGGCGGCTTTGGCGCCTGGGGCGGGACGCGAAACGGTGGTTATCGGACCCACTGAGCTGGAACAGTCTCGGGCCATGCTCTCCAGCGGGCGCGATAGCGAATTGGATTATATCAGTCTGGGTTGCCCCCATTACACCGTTTATCAACTAAGCGAAGTGGCGGCGAAAATGGCCGGGCGCCGCGTTTCAAACCACACCATCGTTCACGTATGGACGGCGGCCCCTTTTAAAGAAATCGCCGATCGGATGGGGTACACAAAAATAATCGAAGCCACCGGGGCCAAGCTCTTGACCAGTACCTGCCCTTTGGTCAGCGGCCGGAGACCGGTCGGGGCAAAGGTCATGGCCTTTGACTCCGCCAAGCAGGCCCACTATATGAAATCGGAAACCGGCGGGGAAATTCTTTACGGCTCTTTAGACGACTGTCTAAAGAGCGCCTTTAGTGGACGCTGGGAAGGAGCCAAAGGATGAGCTCGTTATTTAAAGGCAGGGGAGTTATGGGCGGCCGAGTGGTGGGCCGAGCCTTGGTGAGTCGTCTGCCAATCTCCGGCTGGAGTGGGTTGGATGAGAAAACCGGCTTGATCATTGAAAAAGGCCACCCTTTCGAGGGGCGTAGCATCAAAGACCACATTTTGGTCCTGTCGGGCGGCAAGGGGTCAAACGGCTGGTCAATTCACTTTCACGCCGCCAAAGTACGCAATATCGGCCCAGCGGGACTGATCTTGCCCCGACTGGATTCCCGGTTGGCCGTTACCGTTACCGTACTTGGCATACCGACGATAGTAGGCTTGGAGGAAGACCCCTTTGAGGTCATAGCCATGGACAGTCTCCTGGAGATTGATGCCGATCGGGGTTTGGTGTCGATCTTGGATGAAAATTAACTTGACCTGTTGGAAAAACGATGACTGTCTCTTTTAAGGAGTGACTATCTCTTTTAAAGAGAGATGGAAGTCATCATTTGAGCCTTAAACTTCAACAAATCAATAAAATCGGAGGACAAAAATGTTTTCGATGACACGCGATCGATCGATCGAAAGGATCGATATCCGAAAAAACCACAAATGCTACGGCATGGGGTTGGGTATCATGCTTCTTGACGACGCTTACCCTGGGTTTCCCGGGGACGTCAGAAACGCTAGCGCCTTTCCCTATCCCATCCAATACCAGATCGTGCGGGGTGTTGACATCGAAGCCTTGCTTTACAAAGAAGACAAGGAACCTTGTCGGCAACCCATACTGGACGCCGCCAAAGAGTTGGAAGCCATGGGTTGCCGGGCCATCTCGGCGGAGTGCGGCTATTTCGCTTGGTTCCAACAAATCGTGGCCGGGTCCGTGGCCGTGCCCGTGTTCATGTCAAGCCTATTACAGGTTCCCTTCATTCAACAGACCATAGGCCCGAAAAAATCCGTCGGCATCCTCTGCGCCAAGCTTAAGCAACTTAGTCTTGAGCACCTCAAACGGGTAGGTATTGACGTTGAGAAAAGTAACTTTTTTCTCAACGGAGCTCAGGATGACTATGAATGTAAGCCATTCGATACCCTATGGGATCCTTACATCCGCCCAGAGAAACCATTTTCGTATTTCTCGGAAGCGGAAAGCCAGATGGTCAAGATCGCCCTCGACATGAAAGCGAAACATCCAGAAATGGGGGCCTTGATGCTTGAGTGCACGGGCATGCAACCCTTCGCCCGAGCCATCCAGCGGGCCATCGATCTTCCGGTCTACAGCTGGGGGACCTTGCTGGATTACGCCTATTCCACGTCCGTTCATAGGGACTATTACGGGCACGTCTAAGGAGTGCCACCATGTTTGGAGAGAAAGAACTCATATTCAAACCAGAGTTAAAGGTTTTAAGCCTGGAACAAATTCGCCGAATCCATTGGGCTTCCCTGGAAGTGATGGAACGAACCGGACTGATCATGAACCATGCCAAAGCGCTTGAGGCGCTAAGCGGCGCCGGTTGCCGAGTGGACAAGATTGGCGAAGGCAAGGGCAGGGTCCGCTTTCCCGCCTGGCTAGTGGAGGAGTGCTTAAGGCGAGCTCCCAAACGCGTGGTTTTGGGCGACCGGTCCGGAGAAAGAAAGTTGGCCCTTCAAGGCGCCAATACTTTCTTTGGTCCCAGTCTAGATTGCATAAATTATTTGGATCCAGCCACCGGCGAAAAAGTCCCCTTCACGTTGGAACATTGCGTGGCCACGGCCAGGCTATCGGACGCCCTACCCAACTTTCAATGGTCCATGATCATCGGCATGGCCAGCGATCAAAGCCCAGAGTTGGCCGACCGACTGGTTGCCAAAACCGTGCTTGAAAATAGCGAACAGCCCCTGGTTTTCTGTTGCAACAACGGCGAGTCTTTGAAAGCCATTTATGAAATGGCTTTGGTCATCGCCGGAAGCCGAGAAGACTTTGAAAAAGCCCCTTTCCTGGTCCATTACTCCGAACCCATTAGCCCTTTGACTTACTACGGCCCGTCGTTGGAGAAAATCATCTTCTGCAGCGAAAAACGAGTTCCCCTGATCATCCTTAGCGCTCCCTTATCGGGGGGTACGGGACCTTCAAGCCTTGTCGGAGCGGTGGTCCTGGGTAACGCGGAAAGTCTCAGCGGTCTAGTGCTTTCTCAGGTTTTGGCTCCGGGAGCGCCTTTTATCTATGGCATCCAGGCTTCCATCATGGACATGAGAACCACGATTTATTCCTACGGCGCGCCTGAAGCGGCCTTGATGAACTGCGCCTCGGTTGGCCTGGCCCAGTTTTACGATCTACCTCAATTTTCCACGGCCGGGGCTACCGATTCCCGGTATCTCGACGCCCAGGCCGGGTTGGAATCGGCCTTTCAATGCTTATCGGCTGGCGCTTGCGGTGGCGGCCTTATTCACGACTGCGGCTCCTGGATGTATCACGGTTCAGTAGCCTCCCCAGAATTCATGGTTTTGAATAACGAGATTCTCTACCTGGTCAACCATTTCATGAATGGCCTCAAAGTCAGCGACGAAACCTTGTCGGTGGAGGCCATTAACGAGGTTGGGCCAGGGGGCCACTACCTACAACACCCGAGCACCCGTCGCTATTTCAAGGAAGTTTTCTATTCAAAGCTGTTTGACCGCACCATGGCGGAAAAGCCCGATAGCCCCAAGTTCGGCGAACGTCTAAGGGAATTGACTTTGGAAAAGATGCGGTATCAGCCCAAATCTTTAAGCCAAGAAAAGACCCAGGAGTTGGCCCGAATGGTGGAAAGCTGGCGCCGGGCCTCAAACTGACCACAAGTATTTTTTAGAGCTTCGCCTCCGGACCACCCACTGGCTGGGAAGCCCTCGAGGGGGCCTGGCGGCGAACGCGGGAGGTAAAAATGTCCAAGCTAACAATCGGCCTTTTGACGGCCATTTTGTATACTTTAACCGCGGGAATGATTTTCGCGCAAGAATCCGTCACCTTGCGCTATTCGACCCAGCATCCAGTGGAACACGTGGCGCAAGCTTCCGCCGAGGCCATCAAAGCCGAAGTGGAAGCCAAGACTCAGGGGCGGGTCAAGATTACCATCTATCCAGCCAATCAACTGGGCGATTGGACCCAGATCTTCGATGAAGTAATGATGGGAACGATAGACATGGCCCATGGCACGGCGCCGGAATCACACGATACCCGTATCGCCGCCGGGTTTTTGCCCTACCTCTCTCGCGACTATGATGAACTGTCTAGAGTTTTCGCTCCCGACAGCTTTTTGTCGACCATTATGAGCGAACTGATGGAAGCCCAAGGCCTCAAGTTTTTCGGGTTTTACTGCGAAGGTTTTTCCGGAACGGGGTTAATCAAGCCGGCCAAAGACCCGGCCGTCCCTGGCGCCGACAAAGGCGTCTTAGTTAGGGTGCCCGCGCTTGACGGTTTCAAATTCGCCACTGAATACCTAGGCTACCGCACTTCCACCCTGCCTTACGCGGACGTGTTCGCCGCTATCCAGACCAGGGTTGTGGACGGCTGGGTGGGGGGCCCGCCAAACCTCAACTATCTAAACTATCGCGATTTGATCAAGTACTACTATCAGACTAACTTAAGTCACGAAACTACCCACCTTTATATGAACTTGGCCAAATTCAATTCCCTATCGCCGGAGGATCAAAAGGTTATTGAGGAAGCCTTTAGAAAACAAAGTCTTGGGAGCATCGCCTCGGCCAAAGCGGACGACGAAAAATACAGTAAACTCATGGCCGACATGGGCATTGAGGTTGTGAACTTCACTTCGGAAGAACTGGCGACCCTTTCCTCTGCCGTAAGGGAAAACGTTTGGCCAAAATTGGCCCCAAATTTTCCCCCAGGATTTCTGGATCAGCTTATGGAAAGCCTTAAGTGAGTAATGTTTGGCCGTTTGACCCCAAGTGGGTCCACGGCCAGATAATAGGCCGGGCCAAGACCATGGACCCCGGTCAAAGGTGTTAGCATGGGCCCTTTTTTTAAGACCCTGGCCAAGGTGTTGACTGTAATTCAGCAATACATCCTGGTCGTCACGAGTCTGTCGGCCTGTTTGATGATAATCATGGGCGCCATATTGCGTTATTTCTTTGAAAAAGATTTTTACGGCTCGGAGGAACTTATTCTTTTGGCGGCCTTTTGGCTGTACTTTATCGGCGCTTCCTTGGCCACCAGGGAAGATAGCCATATCGCGGCCGACTTGGTCAGCAGTCATCTCAAAAGCCCTTTCACGCGGTTAATGGCCAAAACCATCAAACACGCCGTAAGTTTATGTATCTCGCTCTTGGCTAGCTACTGGGCTTACAAATTTCTCGCCTGGAACTTTGCCAGAAACCCCAAAACCCCGGCCATAAAGATGCCATACATCTTGATGCAAATGCCGATATTGATATGTTTTATCTTATCCAGTCTGTACTTGGTAGGTCACCTCATAACCGATATCCGCGGTTTTCGCGACAAGGGTTAGTCAAGTTTATTTTCGGCCCTCTCAGTCCCGGTCAGCTTCGCGAAGCAATTCACCTCATAGCCGATATCCGAGGTCTTCGCCTAAGGGGTAAGTCATGATAATTATCGGCTCTCTCATAGTCCTGGTTAGCTTTCTGCTATTTGGCATCCCCATTCCCCTGACCTTTCTGGCTTCAGCCGCCTTTTTTATTTTCTTCGGCGGTTACGACTCAATGAGCCTGATACCATTTGGCTTTAGTAAGATGAATTCCGTTTTGCTACTGACCATTCCCTTATTCATTATGGCCGGCGCCGTCATGGATAAAAGCGGCATCGGTGAGTCGCTAATCGACGTGGTTGAAAAATTGGTCGGCCGAGTGAAGGGCGGGTTAGGGGTTGTCACCGTGGTCGCTTGCGGCGTCTTCGGTTCCATCAGTGGCAGTTCATCCGCCACTCTTTCTTGCATCGGTTCCATAATGGCACCCAGGTTAAAAAGTAACGGCTACCATCCCGGCTTTTCCGGCGCTCTTTTAGCCTCCAGCGGGGTTCTGGGCACTCTCATTCCTCCCTCGGCGTTAATGATCCT
>JAITLH010000220.1 GCA_031277995.1 Deltaproteobacteria bacterium | reverse complement strand
TTGGCCGTTTTCGGGGTGTGACCCCTATCCAAAACTCGCGTCTGGGACGCGCTAATAGGCCCGCTGAGGCGCTGTGGGGAGTCGATGGGGGTATAAGGAGGGGTTGGTGACTTGGGGGGCCTTAGGGAGGCTCTGGGCGGGTTTTGGATTTTGTGGGTAAGTTTTTGATTTTTGGAGACCGGTATTGGATTTTAGTCGTAAGTATTTGATTTTTTGGAGGGTTTTTGGGGCCGTTTGGGAATGGCCGGGACCCGGGGTTATTTGGGAATGAAGAGGCCGGGCCTTTGAAAGCGCTTAAGCCTTTTTTAGGGTGATGAGGTCGATTTCATGCCAAGCGAAAAGGCGGTATGGGAGGCCAACCGAGGCCAGGCCCCGGGAAACGTTTAGGAAGCAAGGGTGTTCTGAGTAGAGGCCGCTTGAGTAGCGGTAAAAACGGGCGGCCAGGTTGTCTTGGGAATCCCAGGGCAGCTGGTATTGGCCGCCGTGGGTATGGCCGGCCAGGTAGAGATGAAAACCGGCTTGGCTGGCTTGGCGGTAACCCTCGGGCCGGTGGTTTAGGAGGAGAAAAAAGTCGCCGTCGCGGCGGATCGGGCCGGTTAAAAAGCCAAAGTTCAAAACGTCGGGATCGGTTTCCAGGCCTTGTTTTTCGCGGGCGGCGTAATAGCCCAGCCAGGAGCCGGAGCTTTGATCGTCAAGGCCCACTATGGTCATGGGGACATCGGGGAGATTTAGGCGTTCTTCTACCAGCATGCGCAGGCCAAAACCGTTTAAAAGTTCGGTCACGCGCTTGGCCCCGGCGTAATGGTCGTGATTGCCCAAAACGGCGTAAACCCCGTGCGGGACTTTGGAAAGAAGCCTTAGGGGCTCATGGTAAAGGCGGGCGTTTTCCGGATCCCGGTCAACCAAATCGCCGGTGATGACCACCAGATCGGGCTTAAGGTCCCTAACCACCTCCAAAGTCGAAGAGAGTTCCGTGCCCGATGACCACATGCCCACGTGGAGGTCGGTCAAATGGCAAACGGTAAAACCCTCAAGTTCCTTGGGCAGATTGGGGATGGGAAGATCCTTTCTGGCCACGTTTGGCTTTAGCGTCTGGGAGATGACCCCAAAACCGCACAAACCGGCGTAGGCCACGATCCCGGCCGCCCCGGCTTTTTTCAAAAAACTTCTCCGGCCCCGTTTAAGGGCCAGTTCCTTGTCTTGCTTTAATCGTTTAAGGCCCAAAGCGACCCAGGACACGAATTTGACGACAAAGTATGCCGCGCCAATGGCGGCGATGGGCAAGGTCAAGATTACGCAGCTTAATTCCCAGGAGATGGTTGGGCGTCCGATAAAAACCCACCAGGCCCCGTCCATTTTTTTAGCGTAAAAGAGATAAAGACAGACGACCCAGAGTATGTTAAATAATAAAAATGAGAACTTTATTATAAGTTTTGCCACTTTCGATTCGAATAGTTTTAGGCAAATAACGAAAGTGACAAACTGGCTTAACAAAGTCGCCACGATTATATAGGACCAAAATCTCATGGGGAAACCGCTTTATCCATCCTATCTTGTGAGCATAAAAAAACCGCGAGAGGCTCGCGGCCTTCATAGCCACCATTGTCCACGCGACCTATCGCGAAACGAAATTGGGGGTTGGGTTTTAAAAAGTTTTGGGAGCGGCCGGAACCGAGCCCCGCGGCTAACCCGTAAAAAATTTCGCCCTTCGCCCAAACCCGCCATATGTTAACGCCTTATCGGGGGCCGGGTCAAGAACGTTTTGGGCTTGGGCGTGGCCAGGGACTGGCCAGGCCAAAGGGACGGGCTAATTTGGGCCAAAGGTTTTCTTGGCCGCGAGGAAAATGAAAAAAACCCGAGAGCGATGGCCCGGCGCCCCACCATCGCTCCGGGTCAACGGGACAAATGGGACAATGGGGGTGGGGCGGCCGATCGCGACGGGTTTTTGACTTAAGCGCGGGTCAAATTTTTGGCGCGGATTTTTTTGGGAAAAAGGCGCGCTTAATGCTTTTTCCTGTTCTGAATGAGAGCCAATTCCCTCTTGATTTCCAAGATTTTCATGACTTGGGCGGGCTTGGTATCGGGCGGGAGACCGATCTTACTCAAAAAATCGTTACGGATGTTTTTGAAGTAATCCTGGCGATCAAAGGGATGATCGTTATCATCGTTAGGGGTGGTATTGATGTTTTTAGTCTTGCTTTCACTCATGATTAATCCTCCAAAGACATTGACTGGACGCGCCTTATGCCTGGCTTAAAGGGCCGTTAGGGGGCGTGGAATGGATGGCCGAAGCTAGTCAAAAATTGACCGTTCGCCTTGGCGATTAATCAATACGCAATAATGATACCATATTTTTAAAAAATGAAAAAATTTTCCGGCTTTAGGCTTCCATCGGCCTTTACGGAGCGGAGTTTTGGGCCTTTATGGCGACTTCGAAATTTAGGCCCCGCGTTTAGGGCCCTTTTGGCCAGATCGGGCTTTATGGATAAGCGCGTTGGGGCCTTTTGGCGATAACGAAGTTTACGAAAAGGCGATTGGCGACCTTTTTTGGCCAAGGGGCCCCCGCTGGCCATGGGAGGTTGGGGAGTTTTTCGTGAAAGTAAGTTTACGGCTAGGTGGGGTTTGGGGAGGTTTTTCGTGAAAGGAACTTTACGGCCGGGGGGATTGGGGGCGGTTTTTCGTGAACCTAGCTTTACGGCGAAAGGGAACGGGCCGATTATTTTGGGCAAAAAGCTAGGCCAGCTTATCGAGCGCTTCTTTTAAGCGGCTAAGGGCGGTAATGGGATCGAGCCCGGTTAGCCCACAATTATTTAGCTCGATTAAAAATTCCTGGCCCAGGGCCTCGGAAAAGGCCTTGGGGCCTTTTTGGGCCGTAAAATTTCCCAAGACTATGCCGGCTTTTTTGTCCCAGGCCCGAGGTTTCGCGACGTCTAGATCCCAGTACAGGCCGTAAATGACCACGGCGTTTTTGCTCACGGCCAAAAGGTGGGTGGCGTCCGGGGCGAAACTTAAGTAACGCGCGGGACCGGCTTCCAGGCGGCGTAGGGGCACGAAGGATTTTTGACCTTCCTCCGGGGCCAGGCCCAAAATAAGCCTTCCGTCGGCTAAGGCCACGGCCAGGAGCCTGGCGTCGTGGCTTATGGCCAGGGCTTGGGGCGGCGAACCCAGATCCCCGGGATCGAGGCGCCAATCGGTGTCAAACAGGGGGTGAAAAGTCAACCCGTCCTGATGGGCCGAAAGCAAGTAACGGTTGAAAGGATCGGCCACCAAGGCGGTGAGGACCCTCACCTCCTGGCCCGGCCCGGACATGGGCATGGTCCTAACCGGCCCGGTGACCTTGTCGGCGCCCAGCCGGTATTCCAACAGTCCGTCGCTGACCGATAAAATCCGGCAGTTGGGGCTTAGGGCCATGGCCTTAAGGGGGCGTTCGGAGAGTTTTCGCACCAGTAAGGGCGTTCCCTTATCCAGATAGCCATGGGAAGTGTCCCAGGTCTTAAGTTCTCCGTCATCCCCGGCCGTGAAAAGGATTCGTCCATCTGGCCTAAAGCGGGCCGATCGACCGGAACCCGTATGGGCCAAGGCCTGCCCGGCCCCGGCCCCGGTCAGTGGGTTAAATAGCCACAAATGCCCGTCCTCGGTAAGGGCGGCGGCGATGGACCCGTCATTGGTCAGATCCACCGAAACGGGCGGCGAGGATAAACGAACTTCCACCGCGCCGGGGGCCTGGGAGTTGGGATTTTTTACGAACTTTAAAGACTTCCCGTCGTAGAGGACCAAAACCCCGGCCTTGTAGTCGGCCACTTCGCCCGACAAACCCGGCGATCTTTCCTCCAAGATTTCCCGTAAGTCTAGCCTATTGAGTTTGCCGTAAAGGGAGCGCCAAAGGGAATCGAGTTCAACCGACCTTTCATGGGTCCCCAGGTTTCTGGCTTCCTTTAAGGCGACCAGGGCCCCGGAATCGTCCCCGGCCTCGATGGCCGCGGCCGCCTTGGCCAGGAGCTGGGGCATGAGGGTTTTTCCGACATCCTCGGAAGCCTTGGTGGCGATCATGGACAGCCTTGGGTGGGCCGAGCGCGACCTTTCCGTGACGTTGGGATTTTGACTCCTCCGCTCCAAGATCTCCCTAAGCCTTCTGGCCTCATAGGACATGGCCGGGCCGGTAAAGGACTCGAGGGCGGCCTTGGCTTCGGGGTAATAGCCCAAATCCAAATAGGCGCCGGATAAGGCCAAGGGCAGCTCGGGCACGATTCTTCCGGCGGCCATTTTGGTCAGTTCGTCCAAGGCCCCGTTAAAAGCCTCGGGAGACAAGGCCTTATGGTGAAACCTATGGAGGGCCAAATTATGAAAGGCCCACAAATGGGTGGGATCTTCCCTTAGGGCCTGACGCCAGAGTTTTTCGGCTTCCTCGGGTCTGTCCAAATCCAAAAGCGACACGGCCCGGTTATTAAGGTTATCGGCCGAATCCGGGGTGATGTAGGGCTTGCGTCTTGGATAATCCTGGCACGAATAATCCTTATAAACCCCGATCAAGGCCAAAGCCATGTCCGAGGCTTTGGCGTATCTGCGGTCGGGATCGGCGGCCAGGGCCCTTTTCAAAAACTCCCTGACTTGGTCGGGCATTTCCGTCACGGGTTTTACGGCGGCCAAATACTGGTCAAAGGCCACCCCCACCGATCCGCCGTACTCCCACGGCCTTTGCCCCAAAAAAAGCTCAAAAAGCGTTAAGGACAGGGCCCAGAGATCAAAGCCCACGGCCGGGGACAATCTTTCCGAGGCCTCGGGTGACATGTATTGCGGGGTGCCAAAACCCCCGTGCCCGGGGGGCGGCGTCTGGACCAGGCCGCTTTTGGGATCGTAACTGTCCTTTACGTCCCTGGGCCAAAGGGAAGCGCTGTCAGACGGCAACTTCGTTTCCTTGGCCGCCCTGGCCAGGCCAAAGTCAGTAACCAAAAGCCGCCCGGTGTCTTCCTCAAAAAGTAAGTTTTGCGGCTTAATGTCCAGATGCAAAACGCCCCGGCCGTGGGCGTATTCCAAGCCCCAGGCCGCCTGGATGGCCAGATCCAAGATCCTGGCCGTCCTTTGCCTTTCGTCGCCTTGATAAATGACCGGCGTTGACCCGGAGATCCCCTCGGTTAAGTCCTTGACCGATCCGCCCGAAATGTACTCCATAAATATAGCCGGGACGCCCATCATGGGCCTGACGTAATGGCAAGTCACCACGTGGGGATGGAGACCCAAGGCCACCCAGGTCTCGGCTTCGTTTTTCAAAGCCTGGTAATACTTGGGTTCCATGACGTTTCGATAGGGAAGCTTTAAGGCCAGTTCCTTTTGCCACTCTTGATGCCTGACCTTAAAAACCTGGCCCAAGCCCCCTCGCCCCAAAATCTCCTGGACGACGTAAACGCCCAAAACCACCTGGCCAACCCTTAAATCCAGTCCCTTTTCCCAAACCCTGTCGGCCAACATGTGCTGGGCGGCCGTGGTATCAACCCACAGGGTATCGGCCGCCTCGGAAGTCGGCAGCAAGTGAAAGTTCTGGCCGCATTTGACGCAAATCGAGCGATGCCCCAAATTATCGGCGTTTAACCGATAGGCGGTGTGACATTTTGGGCAAACGGCCGTGCCCAGGCCAAGATCGGTGGTGGGGTTAGTCACGATTTCGTTTTATCCATGAAGGGCGCATGATCTAGAAAAAACGCTTATGGGAAGCGGTTTTTAATGAATTTTGGTTATACGTGAAAGGGGTTTGATTACAAAAACTCTTACGGGAAGCGGTTGGTTATGAATATTGGTTGATCCAAGAAACGACGATCTCAAAGGCGTTTATAGGATAAGGTTAGTTGTGAATTTGGCTATTTTAACGTCACGGTTCTCAAAAACGCCTATGGGAAGCGGCTGGTTATGATTTACTTCGTCCAAAACCACGGTTCCAAAAAAAACGCTTATGGGAAGCGGCTGGTCGTGATTTTTGGTTAAACCAAGAAACGACGATCTCAAAAGCGCTTATGGGATATGGTTAGTCGCGATTTGACTTTATCCAAAACCAAGGTTCTCAAAATCGCCGATAGGATAAGGTTAGTAATGTTTCGCGTCTTTAGAACCGCCGTTCCCAAAAAAGCTTATGGCAAGCGGTTAATCATGGTTCTTGTTTATGAAAGAAACGAAGAACTAAAAGTCGCCGATGGGATGCGGTTAGTCGCGATTGTGGTCTTGGAAAACCGCGGTTAATTAAAACGGTCGTTAGAAGTCGTTAGTTATGATTTTGGTTGATCCAAAAAACGACGATCTCAAAAGCGCCCATGGGATACGGTTAGTTATGATTTTTGGTTAAACCAAGAAACGACGATCTCAAAAGCGCTAATGGGACGCGGTTAGTCGCGATTCGCTTCTTTGAAAACCGGGATTTTCAAAACGCTTGTTGGTAACGGTTAATGGTGATTTTGG
>JAITLH010000217.1 GCA_031277995.1 Deltaproteobacteria bacterium | reverse complement strand
AATATTTCATATTCTCACCACCTTTGCGTGGGTTTAATTTTAACATGTTGTCCTGTGAAATGCAGGGATAATATGTAATAATTAAACCGACGCTTTTCCGCTTCACTTCTATCTCCCGTAACTCCTTTCCCGCCGGCCGTTTTGCGACCGGCGCCCATAATCCGCAATCGCCGTGGAATACCAGGTGGCGGTGGCATTTCGCTCCCTTAATCGCTCAAAGCAGTCGGGGAAATATTATTCCTCCCCTATCGTCAGTCCCAGAGCTGAAAATTTAAAAAAATCTTTCATTTATTCGCCCAAATAACGCTTTTAAAAACTTCGGGCCTCGATGGTGTTTTTGCCCCAAGCCGAGCCTTGACTTTTCTTTGACAACGGCGCCTTTTTCGATTTTTCGCGCTTTTCTCAATTTTGGCCCAAAATTGGGCCCCGCCGCGTTCCAAGCGCTTGGAATAAGTTTTTTATGCCCTTATTTACCAAATTTTAAATAAAAGCTAACTGATTAATGCGATTAAGGACGATTAAGGAAAATAAAAATAACTAAAAAATTTGTATAATCTGGAATTTTTATTGTTTATGATGTTAACATAATTAAATGGCGACCACAAGATAAAAAAAACAGCCGCCCAACCCCCAAAGAAGGTTAAGCGGCTGAATTGGCCATCTATAATGGTTTCCGCTGGGCCGGGCCGGCGCGCGCTTTGGGAGCGCCTTGGTCGCGGAAAAACTGGGGTTTTTCGCCAAAGGGGCTGACCGTTTAGCCGCGGGGGCCAGTGGCTATGGGCCAGTGGCTATGGGTCAGGGACTATGGGTTAGGCCCTAGGGATAGCCCTAGGGGCACGAAGATTCGGTTTTTAGGCTTCCTTGGAAGTCTTGTCTTTGGCCGAACCGGAGGCGCTTTCCGTGGCCGGGGCGGATTTTTCCGAGGCGCCTTCCTTGGGCTTGGAGGCCGAGGGGGCGGACTTATCGGGCTTTTTGGCGTAATCGGTAGCGTACCAGCCGCCGCCCTTTAACTGGAAACTATTCATGCTCATGAGCTTGGATAGATGGCCGCCGCAGTGGGGGCAGACGGTCAAGGGCTGGTCGGAAAATTTAAGCAAAGCCTCCGTAACTTGATGGCACTGGGAGCATTCAAATTCATAGATAGGCATGGTTACCGGACTCCTAAATTACGTTCAAAATTGTATATGTCGATAACGTGGGTTATCGAGGGAAATTCGACTTTAAATTAAGTTGCCATTGACGGGTTCTGGGAACCGGGCAACCGGAAGGCGGCATACCCATAAAGTCGCGTCTTACGCGTCGAGCTTGTCGCTTTAAGACAATAAGCACCTTTTAACGTTTTGTCAAGGCCCAATCGAAAACGATCATAAGCCTGTCCGCGAAAAATCGCCCCGCCCGGGGGGGTTAAAAAAACGCCTGGGCGGTTGGCCTTAGATTGGTTTGGGCGGAGCCAGGGCCAAAAGTTCTTGGCTGGTTTCAAAGACTTGCTCCTCCCCAATGAGTTCCATGCAGACAAAGGTTTTGGGGCATTTGCGTTTAAAGCAGGGCGAGCAGGGCGCCGGCGAGGAGATATTTCGGCTAAGGGGGCCGTAGGCCCCGGTTCTCTTGCCGTTATTGGGCCCAAAAAGCGACACGGTGGGGGTGTTGGTGGCCGTGGCCAGGTGGAGGGGGCCGCTATCGGAACCCAGGGCCAGGGAAGCCAAGCTAACTAAGGCCATGAGGCCAAGGATGTCGGTTTTCCCGCTTAGGTCGAATAACTTTAGGGGGGCGCAGCGCTCGATTATTTCGCCGGCCAGCTCGGTATCGCCAAAACCCCCGCCCACGCTCACGTTAAGGCCCTTTTGGGAAAGATCCTTAACCAACGCGGCGTATTTATCCACCGGCCATCTCTTGGTTTCCCAGCTGGCGCCGGGGAAGATTATGGCCATGGGCCCGCTAAGGCCCTGGCTTTTTAAGTTTTGGGCCAGGGCGTTTTTTTGGGCCGAATAATCCGGGAGGGGATAGTGAAGTTCGTTAGGGACGGGGCCAAAGTGGCGGACGACGTCCAAATAACGCTCGATGATGTGACCCTTGGCGTTTGGCCCCATGATGGGTTTGGTAAAAAACGAACTTCCTTCCCTTAGCTCCCAATAACCAACCCTTTCGTCGCAGCCGCTTAGAATCCCCACCAGGGTGCTTTTCATCAGGCCCTGTAGATCTATGACCAAGTCGAAATCTCGGGCCCTAAGCTCCTTTCTTAGACCCCAGAGGTATTTTATTTTTCCCCCCAGGTTTTTTTTCCTTAAATCATTTTTGTAAAAAACGATTACGTCGTCAACGTAGGGCGGGCCCGGCAAAATGTCCTTAAATTGCGGTTCCACCAACCAGCTGATCCGGGCCTCGGGAAAGATTTTCCGCAGGGCGTAAAGGGCAGGCAGGGCATGGATGATGTCACCCATGGCGCTCATCTTGATAACCAAGATGCGCTTATAGTCGGGCGTGTCGTCGTATCTAGTGGGCATTATCGGCAATTCGTTTCAAGGTGGAACCGTTTATCTCAAGGGGTCTATACGGGGTGACCGTTTTTTTCGGGTTTACTGATTTTTGTTGGCCGGCCGGGTTTTTCGGGGCGGCCGACGTTTTTTTGGGCCGGCCGGGTTTTTCGAGGCGGCCGACGTTTTTTGGCCGGTTGGTTTTTTGGGCCCGCTTGGGCCATTTTAGCGACTTGGCGTTTAAACGGGCGCATTGGGGCCTGGGAGGCCTTGGGAGCCTAGCCGGAGGTTATTATGCCCAATTGAGCCGCCATAGGCCTCTGGGGGGCGATTTGGCGCGTTTACGGGCCCGTTTGAAGAGGGGGTCAGGGTTAGTTTTCGTTGAAAGTTAAGATGGCCAGGCGAAAACCCCGAAATTAGAAAATCACGAAAAAATTAGGTAAATGATCAAGATATTTAAGAAGCAAACGTTTAAAGATTATATATTTTTTCAATTGGATTATTATTAAGTTAACGATTAACTTTTTACAATGTCATAAAGCGTTAAAAAATACTGTTTTCTGATGTTTTAATTATTTTTTTGTGATTTTATTGAAAACAAACTTTTTTGGCGGATTGTTTTTGGTTCAAAACGAGGTTATCCATTCCAGGGCCCGGGTCCGGTTGGGGACGGCGATGGCTGGGAGATTACTTTTGGCTCAAAACGAGGTTATCCATTCCAGGGCCCGGGTCCAGCTGGGGACGGCGATGGTTGGGAGGTTACTTTTGGCCAGTAGGTCGGGGATGATTTTTTGGGCCCGGGGGGTGGTGATTAAGGCCGAGCGGCCGCCGATTTTATTGGCAAGGTTAATAAAGCGTTCGTTGTCGCCGACCCAAAAAAGGGATTGGGGATCGAGGTTATGGTCATGGACAAAGCCAAACCAATCGTTTCTGGTCTCAAGGGCGTCCCAGAACACGTTAACGAAGTTGGGGGCCGAGGCGGTGGTTCCGCCGGCCTGGATGATTTGCGTGGCCGAGGAGAAAAAGGCCAGCTCCAGGCCGGTTTTGGATGGCCAGATCTGATCCTCGGTGGGACTCCAGATGACCGTTTTTTGGCTCTTCCTGGTTGGCTTAAGAAGTTTGGTGGCGACTTTAACCACTTCGTCGGGTTCTAAGCGTTCAAAGCAAAACTTGGTGGGCTTGGGGCATTCGCGGTGGCGGCAAGGCGAGCAAGGGGCCGGGTGCCTTAAAACCGCTTGGCGCATGGCCAAGGGGGCGGTCTTGATGGGATTGGTGGGCCCAAATAAGCCCACCACCGGAACGTCCAGGGCCCCGGAAAGGTGCATAAGCCCGCTGTCGTTGGAGATGGTCAAATGGCATTTGGCCATCACGGCGATTAGTTCTTGGATGGTGGTCTTTCCGGCCAAGTTTAAGACCTTGGGACCGCCGGATAATTTCGCCTCAACCTCACTGGCCGCGGCGATTTCCGAAGGGCCGCCCAGGATGACGACCGCGCCTTCCCGGCCCATGAGAAGATCCCGGGCCACTTGGGCGAAGTTTTCGGCCGGCCATCTTTTGGCGCCGCCAAAGGCCGCCCCCGGGGCCAAGGCCAGCCTCAAACCCTCGGGCAGGGTTAACTTTTCCGGAAGCTCGCGCGCGGCGATGGTGGGCCTGGTGAAAGGGGCGGGAAACTCCATCTCTTGGACCAGGCGCAAAAACTTAAAGCATTCGTGGGCCGTCTCTTCGCGGGGCGGGAATTTCACGGCCTTGGTCAGAAAGATGGATCTTAGGTTTTTGTCGCTGCCAACCCTCTCCGGGGCCCCGGAAATCTTGGCCATGAGCCCGGTGGAAAAGGAATTGGGAAAAATTAGTAGGCCGTCCGGGGAAAGCTCGCGTATCTTTCTGGCCATTTTTAGGCGGGAAAAAAAAGATCGATCCTCAACCCAGACCTCGGAAAAAACGTCCAGGCAATCGTATAGGGCGGCCGTGCTGGCCCTGGCCACGCAAATTAATTTTCGGCTGGGGCGGTGTTTTTTTATGGCCCGAATGGCCGGAAAACTCATCACGGCGTCGCCTATCCAATTAAGCCCCCTAATGACGAGCGGTCCGTTTCCGTCAACCAGCGGTTTTTTAAATTGCTTATCGTGTTCGTTTTTATTTTTTTCCCACACCAATGTCTGCTTGGGTATATTGTTACGAAAAATTTTTTTCATGTTTTAATCTAAAAGTTTTATTTTTTATGAACAAAGTCAAAAACGCAATCGCTTTGGCAATATGTTTTCGCTAGAAAAATGGTTTTTTAGGATTAATTTAAACTTTTTAGGGTTTTTTCTAAAAACTCTTCGGGACGGTCGATGACCAATTCCGATTCCAGCGCGATTATGGGCCAAGGCGGGGCCAAGGGGGCGTGATTGGCCGCGTTGTTGGGCGCGGCCAAGGGCGTAGAAAAGGGCGCGTTATTGGGCAGTTTCACGGCGTCTTTGGCCGAGGTCACCAAAAGGTCAAGCCGGTTAAGGTCTTTGAACTTGGCGAGGGTTTTTAGCGTCCCCTCGTCGTAGGCCTCGTGATCGGGTAAACACAAATGGGCTTTTACTTTAACGTTCATTTCGGCGAGGCTCTTAAAAAAAGAACCCGGCCTGGCCAGGCCGCAAAAAGCCCCGAGGCGTTTTTGGGAAATTTCGGCCAGGGTCACCGGCCTATTGGTGTTTAGCTCGGTTAATGAGGTCGGGACCATTTTGGCCAAAAACAAAGGCCTGTCGTCGGCGAGTTTTACCAAAGGCCCGTTTAGGCTCTCCCCTATGGCAACCAGGATATCGGCCTTTAAGTGGGCGTCGGGGTTTTCCCTTAGATAACCGGCCGGAATGACCAAATCGTCGGCGAATTTTTCTTTGGCCTGAACCATCAAGATGTCCAGGTCCCTTTTAAGGGCCAGGTGCTGGAAACCGTCGTCCAGAATCAAGACCTCGGCCCCGGCTTTTATGGCCGCCTTGGCCGCCAAGGCCCTTTTTTTGGCCAATATGACCATGGCTTGGGTTTTTAAGGCCATGAGGTAGGGTTCGTCCCCGCTGGCCCTAACCGAGATTAGGGGGCCCTGGCCTTTGGAAACCACCAGGGGGTCGGGATGGCCTTTTAGGTTAACCCGGCCGTAACCCCGAGACAAAATGGCCACCCTAAGGCCCTTTTGGGTTAGGGCCTGGGCCAAAAAAACGCACATGGGCGTTTTGCAATTTCCGCCCAGGGTCAAATTGCCCACGGAAATGACCGGTTTTTCGACCTTGACCGAACCCAAAAGCCCCGACTCGTAACCCCGGCGCCTTAATTCCATTAGCCAGCCCCAAATCGAGCTAACCGGTTTAAGGAAGGCTTTGGGGGCGGCCAACGATGGGCGGGCGAAAGAAAAACGCATAGGGGCCAAGCCAGATCCCAGACGGCTGGGACCGGAAAGCGAAAGTCAGGAAAAATTGGGGCCCGTGAAAACTGGGCTTAGGTAAAGCCGTTGGCCCTGGGGCTTAGGCGCGACGGAACTTAGGCGCCAAGCCGCCAAACCCCAAGCGGCCAAACCCCAAGCGGCCAAACCTTAGGCGGCCAAAGCCTAGGCGGCCAAACCCCAAGCCGCCAAACCCCTCCGGGCCTGGCCGCATTGGGTTTGGCCAGATAGAAATTGGCCCCGTAAAAAAAAGACACTACCCCGGTTAGGCCCCAAGGAAGCCAGGGCCGGATGGGGGAAGGCGTTATTATTTTAGACTTTGGTTCTTCCCATTTCAAGCGGGGGTCGTTTGGGACGGGTAGTTTTCTATTGGGGGCTTAAGCGATTGCAAGGTTTCCTTGGCCGCGCCGCGGTGGGTTTCCACGAATTGTTTGCCTTTAAGGCCCATGGATTCCGGTAAGCCCGGGGTGGAAAGAAGTTCGTCAAGGACCGTTGAGAGTTCGGCCTTGTCGACGATTTTGGCGGCCCCGGCCTCGACCAAGGCGTGGTACATCCACTTGAAATTATTGACCCTGGGTCCGGACAAAACGACCTTGGCCCGGGCCGCGGCTTCCAAGGGATTGTGGCCGCCGCCGTCGTGGGAACCGGCCCAGCTTTTGCCGATTAGGGCCACCTCGGCCAGGGAGTAGTAGCGCTCAAGTTCCCCCAGGGTATCTAGGAGAAAAACCCGGGCCCCGGAATCGCCGGGACTGGGTTTTTCGCGCCGGGCCGAGTCGTTGGGAAAAAGCTCTTGGATGATCCGCCAATTTAGGCCAAATTTGTGGCGATCCCTGGGGGCGATAAGGAGCCTAAGATCCCTGTGCTTGGACAAAAGGGCGGTAAAAACGCCCAAAATCAAGGTCTCTTCGCCCATGTGGGTGCTTCCGGCCACGATCCAGCGGCCGTCTGGCCAGCCGGTTTCCTCCAATATGGCCAGCTTTTCCTCGGGGGAGACGTTAACCACGGGCTGATCGAATTTCAGGTTGCCGCCAACCGAGACCTTTTCGGGGTCGGCCCCCAGGGCCAAAAACTTATCGCGATCCTCCGCGGTCTGGGTCGAGATGGAGTCAAAAAGCCTTAAGACCTTGCTCCAAAAAAACGAGATGCGTTTGTAGTTTTTAAAGGATCTGGGAGAGAGGCGACCGGAGACGAGGTGTTTGGGGATGTCGCGGCGTTTGAGGCCCATCAAAATGCCCGGCCAGATGTCGGTTTCCACCAAAATCAAGCGGTCCGGGTCAACCAGGTCCAAAAACCTTCTGGTGGAAAGGTCAAAATCCAAGGGCGAGGGCAGGATGGTTAAGGTTGGCCAAATTTGCCTGGCCTGGGCCAAGCCCGAAAGCGTGGTGGCGGTGATGATGACGTCATAGCCGAGACTTATAAGTTCGCTAACCAGTTCCCTCGAAGAGAGGACCTCGCCCAAACTTAGGGCCCAAACCCAGATCCTGGGTTTGTTGTCCAGCTTTGGTAAAATCTTGCCCGGTCCGATAAAACGGGCTTTCAAGGTCTTGAGATAAGTTCGATTAAAAAGACCCCGGATTAACCAGTAAGGCGTGGCCAGGCAAAAAGCCAAGGTATAGATAATGGCGTAAATCATGCGCATAAAACGGGTACCATCCAATTTGTCCAAGAGAACTTGGCATTCCAGCGAACCGCGTTTAAGGCTCAATCAATGGCCAAGGTCGTCGTTTCACTCGATCCGGGCGGAAAAGACCGCCCCGACGCTAACTAAGGCAAACATGTCACTGGGAAGGGAAAAGCGAATCTTTTAATTAATTACTTATTTGATGGGCGATATAAACTTAAATAAGATCGAAAAAAGTCCGGGGCGCGGCTAAAAAAAACCACGGCCATCGGGCCATCGGGCCATCGGGCGATTCGGCGATCCGGCGAATCGAGCGGGAAAAGAACCGATCGCCCTTTACGAAAACTGACGGGAAAAGCGCAAATCGCCTTCGTAGAGATGGCGGATATTGGTTAGGCCATACTTTAGCATGGCCGCCCGATCCACGCCCAAGCCAAAGGCGAAACCGCTGACCTCGTTGGGGTCATAGCCGACAAAGCCGTACAGGGCCGGATCGACCATGCCGCTACCCAATAGCTCAAGCCAGCCCGAACCCTTGCATAGGCGGCAACCCTGGCCGCCGCATAATACGCAGGCGATGTCCACTTCCGCCGAGGGTTCGGTGAAAGGGAAAAAGCTTGGCCTTAGGCGGATTTTGGTATCCGGGGAGAAAAAGGCGGCGGCGAAGGCGGTCAAAACGCCCTTGAGATCGGCCATGGTGATGCCCTTATCGACCACCAAGCCTTCGATTTGGTTAAACATGGGAGAGTGGGTGATGTCATCGTCCCTGCGAAAGGTCTTACCGGGTACGACAATCCAAACCGGGGGCTTGGTCTTTTCCATGGTCCGGATCTGGACCGGGGAGGTATGGGTGCGCAAAAGAAGTTTGTCGCCCACGAAAAGGGTTTCTTGCATGTCCCGGGACGGGTGGTTGGGGGGGAAGTTTAGGGCCTCAAAATTATAGTAATCGGTCTCAACCTCGGGCCCCTCAACTATCGACAAGCCCAGTTTGCCAAAGATCTGGCAGATCTCGTCCATGGTTTTGGTGATTAAGTGCTGGTGACCCCTGGCCGGCTTCCGCCCGGGTAAGGTGACGTCCAAAGCCGGGGCCTCGCTTTTTACGTTTTTAAAGTTCTCTTGTATTTCTTTATGTAAAAGGGTAATTTCTTCCTTGGCTTTATTGGCCGCCTGCCCAACTTTTGGCCTATCTTCCTTGGAAATGGCTCCCAAAGACCTCATCAAGTCGGTCACCCGGCCCTTGGTGCCCAGATATTCTATTCTTAATTTCTCCAATTCCTCGGCGCTGGAAGCCCCGCGCAAGGCGATCAGGGCTTCCAGTTTAATGTCTTCGATATTTTTAAGAACGTCATTCATAAATTTTCTGACCAAAAAAGATTGTTATGGAAATAATGCCCTTGGTTAACCGTCACCCGTTAACCCGAACATAAAAATACGCGCTTATTAGGCTTTCCCGGGTCCCGAAAACGGCGAGCCAACCGACAAGCGCTTTTGGGGTTTTATTCGCGAAAACCCAAAACCTTAGACCCGCCCCAAAAAGCCCCGCTAGCGGCCAAAATCGGCCCGCGGCGACGTTGGCCATCCGGATCGGGGTAATTTTTGCTAGGGTCAAGGGCCGGAGGCGCTCTGGGGGCGTTTACGGCCGTTTTTGGCCGGGCGGATTAGCCAAGCCCGTAACCAAAACTTGCCCCCGAACCGAATGGGTCATTTCCCCAAAGTTCGAACAAAAAAGTGGCCGGAAACGAGCGGCCATTTTACCCCTCGTCTGGCCAAAATATTGGCCTAAACTTGGGTTCTTTTTAACTTTACTTATGAAAATTACTACAATTTGGGCGAGAATTCAAGGGGAAACTCTACCCCACAATGAGAAAAGACCACCCGGCTTAGTTCCGGGCAGTCTTTAAGCGATGGTTTCGGGCCTTTGTCTAGGGACAAAAACCGCTCGATCGTCCCATTGGCCCATGGGGAGGGGCCCATGGGGAGGGGGCCCATTGGTGGAGTCCGATTGGGCCGAGGGCGCCGGTGCCTGGGGGCGACTGGTGCCTGGGGGCGACTGGGGCCGCGGGCGGGGGGGTTAGGCGGCGGTTGAATTTTTAATCAAGCGCCTGGGCCCGCCCGCGGCTTTGGGAGCTTTTAAGCGGTTTTGACGTGGTTAACCAATATGGCGAAGG
>JAITLH010000201.1 GCA_031277995.1 Deltaproteobacteria bacterium | reverse complement strand
CCGTTGGAACTGGAGATCGGTTTTGGCAACGGCGAATATTTGGCCAGGCGCGCGGAACTTCACCCGGAGAGGGATTTCGTCGGCTTGGAAATCGCCTGGAACAGCCACAAAAGGGCCCTCAGGCGCTTGGCCGAGCCGCCCAAAAAAACCAACGTCAGGCTTTTGCATCTCCCGGCCTTCCCGGCCCTAAAACTTTTTTTTGAACCCAACAGCCTTTCTAACGTAAAGTGCCTCTTCCCCGTCCCTTGGCCAAACGAACGCCACGCCCAGAAAAGGCTTTTTAGCGCCAAATTTTTGGATCTTTTGGCCAACCGGCTAAAAAGCGACGCCACTTTCACTATCGTCACCGACCATGAAGGCCTGGCCCTGTGGGCCATGGACAGGGCCCGGGAATCAACGATGGACCTTAAGCTTTTTGAAAGCGACGACCTTAAGCTTGACACCAAGTACGAAAGAAAGTGGCTTTCGACGGGACAAAAAATTTTCTATCACTTGACGGGGCGAAAAATCGCCCACGCGGAACTTGGACGCGAGGATTTTGACCAGATGCGCTCAACGATTAGCTACTTAATTAACCCGTCCGACTACCACCCCCAAGGCCGCGGCGAGGAACCCACGATCGTGTTTGGGGATTTGATTTACGACTATCAGAAAAAGCAGGGCCTACTCTCCACCAAGGTGGTCGAGGATCAGTTCGTGCAAAAGTTTTTCATCAAAATCTCCCAACAGCCCGACGGCTCCCACAAACTGGCCCCGGCCTTTACCAGCCAAGTCTATCCCACCTACGGCGTGGCCTTGGCCCTGGAGTTGGCCGCCTTACGGGAGCCCAAAACCCTGGGCCAAATTGGCCCCGACCCGGCCAAAAGGGAGATTCCCTGGGACGAAGCTTAAGGGCGAGGTTTGGAAACTTTTCGGTAAACCGCGACCAACCTGGGCAAGGA
The DNA here is from genome assembly GCA_031277995.1 of Deltaproteobacteria bacterium. Taxonomy (GTDB): domain Bacteria; phylum Desulfobacterota; class Desulfarculia; order Adiutricales; family Adiutricaceae; genus JAIRNQ01. Next base: position 6,478 of record JAITLH010000201.1, on the reverse strand, counting down.
TTGGCGAGGTTTGGCACCTTTTGGGAAGCGAACAACCGGGGCGAGGTTTCGGAAATTTTCGTGAAACCGCGACCGGGGCGAGGTTTCGGAAATTTTTTGTAAAGCGACCAACCGAGGCGAGGTTTGGCGACCTTAATAAACAAAAGGAGAAATCGAGGCGAGGTAACCAGGGCGAGATTTGGTTACGGGCGGTTTTTTAAGTAACCGCGCGAGGCACTTTAACGCTTGGCCCATTTTTTGGCTAAATTTGGCCAAAGCCATGGGCGGGAATTTTACGGGCACTAAAAAATTACCGTTTTTATTGTTTGACGCGAAGGATGGTCCCGACGAACGGGGCGGCAATTCTTACGGATACGTTAATTTGGTTTACTTAACCATAAACGGTTTTTTACTTTGACCGATGAGTTGAGTTTTTAGGTATTTTCCATGACAGAGTCTTTGGCCGGGCAAATTGAAAAAGTCACATATTTAAACGATGAAACTGGCTTTTCTATTGTGATGTTGAAAGTTGACGGGAAGATGGAAGCCGTGACCGCCGTGGGTCAGCTTAATTCCCCTTTCGTGGGCGAGCTCGTTGACCTCACGGGAGAGTTCAAACGCCATCCCCGCTTTGGCTTACAGTTTGAGGTCGTCACCTGCGCCTCCAGGCCCCCGGAGAGCGAAAACGGGCTTACCAAGTATCTGGGGTCGGGTTTGATTAAGGGCGTGGGGCCGGTCTTGGCCAGGCGCCTGGTTGAGGCCTTTGGCCAGGACGTCTTGGACGTTTTGGAATGCTCCCCCGAAAGGATCGTCGAAGTTAAGGGCTTGGGACCGGTCAGGCGGGAGCGGGTCATCGAGGCCTGGAAGTCAACCTCGGGCCTAAAGCAGCTCCTGACCTTTTTATCGACCTTTAACTTGGGCCCGTCTTTGGCCAGTAAGATCCTAAACAGGTACGGTTCGGCGGCCGAGGGCGTTATCCGAGAAGATCCTTACCGATTGTCCTACGAGATTACGGGCGTGGGCTTCCACACGGCCGACAAGGTGGCCAGGTACTTAAATTTCGCCGCGGATTGCCCCACCAGGCTTGAAGCCGCCTTGGTTTACTCCCTTGACGAATCGATTAGGATGGGTCACGATTACCTTCCGTCCAATAAACTAATCGAAGCCACCAAAACCCTCATCCCCGAAGTCTCGACCTCGGAGTGGGAGCAAGCCTTGGCCAGGCTGGCCTTGGCCGGAAGGATCATCGCCGAAAGGCAAGACGAACCGGGCTATCTGGACGTGTATTTGCCCCAGCTCCATCGGGCGGAAACCTGGGTGGCCAAGAGTTTGGCCTCGATTTTAAGGGCGCCTTTTTCCGTTAGCGTGCCGCGTCCCGATAAGGCCCTAGCCTGGGTCGAGTCGACCTTGGGCCTGGAATTAAACGAGGATCAGCGAGAAGCCGCCATAATGGCCATCACCGAAAAATGCGCCATCATCACCGGGGGCCCCGGGACCGGCAAAACGACCATGACCAAGGCCATTTGCGGGATTTGGAGAGCGGTTACGCCCAAATTGGCCTTGGTGGCCCCCACCGGCCGGGCGGCCAAGCGGCTGGCCCAGGCCACGGGCTTTGAGGCCACGACCATCCATCGGCTTTTGCAATACGCCCCCGGCGATGGCGGGTTTGTCCATGGCCCCGATAATCGCCTGGAGCTGGACATGCTCTTAGTCGACGAAGCCTCCATGATCGACATAACCCTCATGAACCAACTTCTGGGGGCCATTCCCTCCACCGCGGCCTTGATTTTAATTGGCGATCAAGACCAGCTCCCTTCGGTGGGCCCGGGCCGGGTTTTGCACGATATGCTTTTCACCCGAAGCGTCCCCTCAAAAAAGTTAACCCAAATTTATCGCCAGGCCGAAAGAAGTTCCATCACCAAAGCCGCCCACCTAATAAACCAAGGCCAGACCCCGGCCGACCTGGAACAATTGGCCGAATCGGATTTCTTTTTCGTGGCCGAGGAAGATTCCAACAGAATCATCGACAAGATACTTAAGCTCGTTTCCGAGCGGATTCCCAAAAAACTAAAATTGGACCCCAAATTCGACATCATGGTTCTTTCCCCGACCAAGAAAGGCGAACTGGGCACGGTTAACCTAAATAACCACCTGGGCCGGGTCCTAAACCCAAGCATGTGGCCATCGGTTAGCCGCTACGGCCAGACCTTTCGCGTCCACGACCGGGTCATGCAGGTCAGAAACAACTACCAAAAAGAGGTCTACAACGGGGATCTGGGCTTGGTTCAGGCCATTGACCTGGAAAACCATGACGTGCGGGTCCACTTTGACGACCGCGTGGCCCACTACGATTTTTCCGACCTTGACGAACTGGCCGTGGCCTGGGCTTCCACCATCCATAAGGCCCAGGGTTCCGAGTTTCCGGCCGTGGTCATTCCCGTTCACCCCTCCCACCACATCATGTTACGCCGAAAGCTCATCTACACGGCCGTGACCCGCGGGCGCCGGATGGTTTTTTTGGTGGGCTCCCCGGCCGCCCTCAAACGGGCCGTCCTAAATAGCCAAGAAGATTACCGTTACAGCCACCTGGATCGGCTCCTTGTTGCGGCCGTCAACTCGGCCGATTGACCTAAATTTTTTAGGGCGCTTTGGCTCAGGAAAAACCCCTTGGCCCCCATCTTTCGAATCCGGGCCAAAAACCAGACCTCTCCCCCCACCGCCAATGGCCCTTTAAACGCCCCCAAACGCGCCCAGGAGCCCCTCCGCGCCAAAAAACGGACAATTGCCCCAGGTCAGGAGTCCCGGCCCCTCTGGGGCCCAATACGGCCGTTTGTGGCCCAATCGAAAAAAGCCCCCTCCGGGCCCCAAGTCCCGACCACCAAGTCCCGGGCCACCAAGTCCCGGGCCCCAAGCCCCGACCACCAAGTCCCGGGCCCCAAGTACCGACCACCAAGCCCCAGACCAAGCCAGCATGGAATCAGGGGCCAAAGGGGTCAAAGTTTTTCCTAAAAATTAAAATAAGACTCTAAAATAAGCCTCTAAATAACGTTAAATAAAGGCCTAAGAAATGAAACTTATATCTTTTAACGTGAACGGCCTTAGGGCCGCCTCGGCCAAGCCGGGCTTCTTTGAATGGTTTTGGGACTCCCAAGCCGACGTCATCGCCCTCCAAGAGACCAAGGCCAGGGTCGAACAGCTCAATGATAACCTCATTAATCCCGGAAGCTACCGTTCCTACTTTTCCTCGGCCAAGACAAGAAAAGGCTACTCCGGGGTGGCCGTGTATCTAAAAACCGAACCCATAAAGGTCACCACCGAACTCCCCCATGAACAATGGGCCCAGGAAGGCCGCCTTCTCCACGTCGAGCTTACCGATTTCCATTTTTTAAACATCTATTTTCCCAACGGCCAAAAAGACGACGAGCGCCTGAATTTCAAAATGGGCTATTACGAGGCCTTCTTTGAGTACGCCCAAAGCCTTAGAAAAACCAAGCCGGTCGTGGTTTGTGGCGATTTCAACACGGCCCACCGGGAAATCGATCTGGCCCAACCCGAACTCTACCGGGACACCTCGGGTTTCTTGCCCCAGGAAAGGGCCTTTTTGACGAAAATGATAAAGCATGGCTACCTCGACACCTTTAGAACCCTAAACGGCGACGTCAAGGACCAGTACTCCTGGTGGTCTTACCGGACCGCGGCCAAGCGGGGCAACCTGGGCTGGCGCATCGACTATTTTTTCGCCTCCGACGAGCTAAAACCCAAACTCTCCGAAGCCTGGATTGAGCCCCAAATAATTTTTTCCGACCATTGCCCCATCGGCCTCACCCTCGATTTGTAGGCCAAAAAAGTTCCCCATTGGGCTCAAAAAAACTATCCATTGGAATTTTTTATGGCCTATTTTATCAGCTAAAAATATTTTTTCTTTTAAATTAATTTCCTTAGTCCCGTAAATAAAAAAATCAAGTTTTTTTCCCGCGTTCCCAAACGTTTTCCGTTTGGCCCTTCCCCGTTTAGCTTCTCCCCGCCCCGGCCCAAAACCCCTTCCCTAGGGCTTTTTTTCGTTACTTCCCCCCCCTCGACGCGGCAATGCCAATAAAAAACGGGACGCCAAACTCCTACCCCACCGGTCCTTAAAAGGCCAAAATCTCACCCCAAATAAACCCATCGTTTGATAATTATCCACATAAAATTGTTTAAAAAATTATTCTATCCATTTAATAATTAGACTTAAGTAGTATTTTTAAGTATTAAAAAAATAAAAAATATTTAAAACAAATGATTAATTACTGGATATAACTTTTTAGGCTACCTTGAGGTTGTTTTAAGGCCCAGACTTGGCCAACTAGGTTAACCAAGCGTCGCCGAATTGGCCCCCGGGGCCCATTTGGGCTGAGCTTACGTTGGGGGGCTTGGCTTGGGGGCGGGGGTTATAAATACATGGAAATAAGGCGTTTTTTTAACGGGGCTTATTTTTTCAAGGATTTTACAAACCCAAAACCAGATTATTACCTCCAGGAATTAAACTTTCTCCCGAGATAAACTTCCCCGGAGAATTTAAGATGAAAAAACGGCTTACCTTGGTCGCCGAGGTCCATCCCAGCGCCAGGGTGGTGGATTCCACTTTGGGGGCTTACAGGGCCATGGGAAAAGATTTTGACATAACCCAAACCACCATAGGCGATTACTCATATTGCGCCGGGGACAACGACATTATCCATGGCGAGATTGGTAAATTCGTCTCCGTCGCCTCAAACGCTCGAATAAACCCCGGCCAACATCCAACCCATACCCGGGTTACCCAAAGCCGCATGACTTACCGCCTCGCCGTTTACGGTTTTGGGGAGGACGAGGCCGAATTTTTTTAAACGGCGCGCCGATAACCGCGCGGTCATCGGCCATGACGTCTGGATTGGTTACAACGCCGTGATCATGGGCGGCGCGACCGTCGGAAACGGCGCCGCGATTGGCTAAATGGCGATCGTTACCAAGGACGTCAAACCCTTTTGAGATCGCGGTTGGCAATCGCGCCAAACGCCTAAAATTCCGTTTCCCGCCGGAAATAATCAGCCGCATCGAAAAAAGCCAATGGTGGCATTGGAACCATGATCTTATCAAAGAAAGGCTCAACGAGTTTAACGACGTTATCGCCTTTTTTGAACGTTACGGCCAGGAAATCTTTTTAATCTAACCTGTTTTTTTCCGTTTCATCCATAAATAAAAGGAATAATAATATTATGCTAAGAAAATATTGGCTTAACCTTTGCCTGATTACCATATCGGTAACGCTATTTATGGTCGGATGTTCAAACTCCCCGTCATCCGGTCCCGTCACGATTAACCTCTACTCATACGGCTCCGACAACGTGAGAATCGCCTGGGAAGCCGTGATAAAAGATTTTGAGGCGGCCCATCCGGACATAAAAGTGGCTTTGCAGTTCTTGCCTTCCGGAACCGGCGGCCAGTCGCTGCCAGAAAGGTTCATCGCCGCCGTGAAGTCGGGGACCGACAAGCTAGACATTGACATCCTGGAAATGGACGATAACGACCTAACCCAAATCGTGGACGCGGTGGGTTACGAGTCGCTTTTAACCTTAAGCGAAAAAGACATCCCGGCCCTGGCCCAGATTCCCGAGCAATCCCCCATCGCCAACAACAAGGCCACGGTTTTTAGGGGAAACACGGTTTTGTTGGCCTATAACGCCGACCGGGTGCCCAATCCCCCCAAAACCAACGCCGAGCTGACCCAATGGATTAAGGATCACCCGGGGCGCTTCGCTTATAACGACCCCACCACCGGGGGCTCCGGAGGCTCTTTTGTTCTAACGGCCATTTACGATTTTTTGCCCGAGGAAGCCCTGACCTCCTCCGACGAAAAATGGAGCGCCCAGTGGGATCAGGGCTTTGCCGCCCTGGCCGATCTCCATCCCCACCTCTACAAAGCCTCCGGGCATGTCCAATACCCCGCCAAAAACCAAGGAACCCTGGACCTTTTGGCCGCGGGTTCGGTGGACATCATCCCGGCCTGGGCCGACATGACCCTCGATCAAATGGCCCGGGACATGTTGCCAGACAACATAAAAATGACCCAAATCGAGCCGGCCCTAACCGGTGGACTCGTTTCCATCGGCATTCCCGCCAAGGTTGACCCCAATAAACTAAAAGCCGCCCAGACTTTCCTGGATTTTTTGGTCTCGGCCAAAGGCCAAGAAATCTTGGTTAAATCCCAAAAGATCATCCCGGTAATCTCCCCGACCCTACTTTCCGGCGAAGCCCAAGCCCTTTTGGGTGACTTCAAAATCGAAAAATATCGGCTTTACAGCATAGGGGCTTTAAACGATCTCCTTTGGCAGCGCTGGCAAAAGGAAATCGCCACCCTAAATTAAAGCCTGGCCATATTGATGGGTAAATATCGGAGTCACGCTTGTCCGCGCCGGTTATGGAAATCGCCACCCTCAATTAAAGCCTGGCCAAATAAATGGGTAAATAACGGAGTTTAGGT
>JAITLH010000145.1 GCA_031277995.1 Deltaproteobacteria bacterium | reverse complement strand
TGGGCCAATTTGGTCGAGGAACTAAAGGCCCTGGGGCGCATAAACCCCCGGACCATGGCCATAAAACTCTTTTTGCTCTATAGAAATTTCCCCGTGGACATCCGCCACAACGCCAAAATAAACCGCGAAAAACTGGCCCTCTGGGCGGCCAACCATCCCGACCTCACCATCAAATAATGTCAGACGGCCAAGGGCCGCGGCCCTCGGCCGTCTGGGATTATTTGATGAAATTTACCAAATATGGTATATTACGTTGTCGCGCCCCCAAGCCTTAGCCCATGGAAAGCCAAATTTACCGGGCACGTTGGCCGCCTTCGGGCCAGGGGCCATTAGTTCGCAAACTCGGAGGAGACATGTTTAAAGTCAAAGTTAGAAAGGACGAGCTGGCCAAGGCGGTGTCCCAATGTTCATCGGTCGTGGCCAGACGCTCGACCATGGACATCTTTTTGAGAATTCTCTTGACGGTGGAAGATTATTACCTGTCCTTGGCGGCCACGGACCTGGAAGTCACTTTGCTTACGAGAATTCCGGCCGACGTCTCCGGTTACGGGCAGGTGGCCATCAAACCCAAAGCCTTCGCCGACTTTTTAAGGCTGGGTAGCGCCAACGAAGTCGTTTTGGACCTGGGCGACAACTTCACCCTTAACGGCTTTTGCGGGGGCTTTAGCGCCTCCCATTTTGGCGTCTCCGCCGAGACCTTCCCCCGGGTCTCCCTGCCCGACGATTCGGAGTTCGTTAGGATCGACGCCCAGGCCCTGGTCGACGCCATCGACAAGACCATCTATTCCGTGACCGGCGGCGACGAGACCTATAACCTTAAAGGCATTTACCTTATTCGCGAGGAAGAGCCCGACCAGCCCAAATGCCTGCGCTTGGTTTCGACCGACGCCCAGCGCCTCAATATCGCCACCGTCCCGGCCGAAAACCTCGACGTCTTCCAGGAAGAAGGCGGGATCTTGGTGCCCAGAAAGGGCCTCCAGGAGCTTAAGGCCATGTGCGAACCTTTGGCCGACATCTACCTTACCACCTACGACAATAGCTTGGTGGCCAAGAGCGAAAACTCCCTCATAAAAATTAGGCTCCTTTCGGGCAATTTCCCCAGCTACAAGGTCATCATGCCCACGGAATTGGAGCATACCATCTGGGCCAACCGCAAGGAGCTTTTGGAGACCCTAAAAAGGATCTCCATCCTCTCGGACGAAAACTACCATTTCGCCGACTTTAACTTCCAAAAGGAACTTCTGACCGTGTCCTCAACCAACCCCGATCTCGGAAAGGTCAAGGACTCGGTTGGCATCGACTACGACGGCCCGGAAACCATGACCAGGTTTAACCCGAACTTTATCGTGGAACTCTTAAACACCTTAAAAAGCGACCGGGTCAGCTTTCGGTTTAGCGATTCCAACCCCTCCTACCTGGTTACCGCCCCCGAGGATCCCGGTTACAGCGGGGTGCTGGTGAGCGTCGCCTACGACGTCTAAAACCGGTTACAGCGGGGTGTTGGTGAGCGTCGCCTACGACGTCTAAAACCAGGGCGGCCCCAGGGGCCGGGCAAAAAAAATTCATACCATCGGTGATTCATAAATGACAGACAACTTACCCAATAATGATTACGGAGCCCAAAACATCCAGATCTTGGACGGCCTGGAGGCCGTCCGCGTTAGGCCTTCGATGTATATCGGTTCCATTTCCAGCCAAGGCTTGCACCATCTGGTTTACGAGGTGGTCGATAACTCCATCGACGAGGCCATGGCCGGTTTTTGCGACCGCATCGAAGTCACCATCACCCAGGCCGGGACCGTCAAGGTTAAGGACAATGGCCGGGGCATTCCCGTCGAAACCCACCCCACCGAAAAGGTCAGCGCCGTCCAGGTGGTCATGACCAAACTCCACGCCGGAGGAAAGTTTGACAAAAAAACTTACCAAGTCTCCGGGGGCTTGCACGGCGTGGGCGTGTCGGTGGTTAACGCCCTTTCGGAATTTTTGGAAGTGGAGGTCAAAAGGGATCACGTCCGCTACCGTCAGCGCTATGAAAAAGGCGTTCCGGTCACTCCCTTAATCGAAGCCGGGAAGGTCCAAAGGACCGGCACCATGGTGCATTTTAAGCCCGACGCGAGCATCTTTGAGACGACCGAGTTTGACTTTGAGATCTTGTGCAAAAGGCTAAGGGAACTGGCCTTTTTAAATAAGGGCTTATACATCAGTATCGTTGACGAGCGGACCTCGGAATCGAGGGTCTTTGAGTTTAAGGGCGGGTTAATCGAATTCGTCTCCCACCTAAACAGGCAAAAAACCACCCTCCACGAGCCGCCCATCTATCTTGAGGGCTCAAACGACGACATCATGGTCGAAGTGGCCATGCAGTATAACGACACCTATTCGGAAAACATCCTGTCGTTTGCCAATAACATAAACACGGCCGAGGGCGGCACCCACCTTTCCGGCTTTAAGGCGGCCCTAACCAGGGCGGTAAACCAGTACCTTACTAACGGGAGCGCCCCCAAGACCTTAAAGGGCACGACCTTGGACGGAGACGACGTCAGGGAGGGCCTGGCCGCGGTCATAAGCGTCAGGGTGCCCGAACCCCAGTTTGAGGGCCAAACCAAGGCCAAACTCGGAAACGCCATGATTAAGGGCCTGGTCGATACCTTGGTTTACGACAAGCTCTCCACCTTTTTGGAGGAAAACCCCAACGTTTCCAAAAAGATCGTCACCAAAGTGGTCGAGGCGGCCCGGGCCCGGGAAGCGGCCCGCAAGGCCCGGGAAACCATACGCTCCAAGGGGGCCGGCTCCGGGAACACCTTGTGCGGAAAACTGGCCGATTGCCAATCGAAAATCCCCGAACAGTGCGAACTGTTTTTGGTCGAAGGTAACAGCGCCGGCGGGAGCGCCAAGCAAGGGCGGGATCGTAAGTTCCAAGCCATTTTGCCCTTAAGGGGTAAGATCCTAAACGTCGAAAGGGCCCGCTTTGACCGGATCGTCAGTAACGAAGAGATCCGAAATATCATTACCGCCCTGGGAACGGGCATTGGCCCGGTGGGCTCGGCCGGGGCCAACCTGGAAAAACTACGCTACCACAAGGTCGTCATCATGACCGACGCCGACGTGGACGGCTCGCACATTAGGACATTACTATTGACGCTATTTTATCGTCAGATGCCCGAGTTAATCGAGCGCGGCCACGTTTTCATCGCCCAGCCGCCCCTTTTTGGCGTCAAAAGCGGCCAAAAGGAACTCTACCTAAAGGACGAAAACGGCCTCAGACAATTCACCATGAACCGCTACTCCGAAGATCGCTCCCTAAGCGGCGAGGGCTCGGTGGACAAACTCGAAGGCCAGGGGCTAAAGGACTTTTTGGACGCCCTCATCGCCGAGAGGGATTTTAAGGCCCGTTACGCCCGCCTGGGTTTTCCGGTCAAGCTCTGGCCCATCTTTCACGAGGCCATAAAAAAGAACCCCTTGGGGTTCGCCGACGAAGCCTTCGCCCTCGATCTGGCCAAGACCTTAACCCTAAACGGTTTGGGGGTTGACGGGCCCACGCGCCTTACGGTCCCGGTTCAGGACAATGAAGCCAACGCCGACGCCCTGGAAGATTTTACCGACCAGGTAGTCGATCCCGGCTTTAAGCTCACCATGCGGGCCGCCCACGACAACCGCAAGGTCTTGACCTTCAATAAGGACTTCCAAAACGGCGAGCTTTTTACCAAGTACTTTAAGCTTAAGGAAAAAACCTCCGGTTTCGTCAAACCCCCTTACACCATCAAGCATAAGGAAAGGCGTTACCAGATCGAAAGCGAGGCCGAGCTTTTGGAGGACATGATGAATTCCGGCCAAAAGGGCCTACGCATCCAGCGTTACAAAGGCCTGGGGGAAATGAACCCGCCGCAATTGTGGGAGACGACCATGAACCCCACCAAACGGACCTTCATGAAGGTCAGAATCGAGGACGCCATGGACGCCGACGACATCTTCACCGTCCTTATGGGTGACGAGGTAAACCCTCGCCGCGAGTTTATCCGCGAAAACGCCCTCCACGTCCGGGAGCTAGACATTTAGTCGCGAAGCCCCCCATCCGGCTCCCGACCAAAAACAAAAAAAAGCGCCCCGCCAAGCCTTCCCCCCACCGGGGGGAAAACGAGCGGGGCGCTATTTTTTTGGGCTTTTTTTAGTGGGTGACCAGTTTGTTGTGATCGGCCATGAAGGCCGACAAACCCTTGTCGGTCAAGGGATGCCCGGCCAGTTGCTTAATCACGTTAAAGGGGATGGTGCAGATGTCGGCCCCGATTAGGGCGGCCCCCAAAACGTGCTGGGGATGCCGGACGCTGGCCACGATTATCTCCGTTTTGAAGCCGTAGTTTCCGTATATGCGATTTATTTCCTCGACCAAATTCATGCCGTCGGTCCCGATTTCATCTAACCTACCGACAAAGGGACTTACGTAACTGGCCCCGGCCTTGGCCGCGAGCAGGGCCTGCAGGCCCGAAAAAACCAGGGTCATGTTGACCTTGACGCCCTTATCGGACAAGGCTTTGGTGGCTTGCAAACCCGACATGGTCATGGGGAGTTTCACGACCACGTTTGAGGCGATGGCCGCGAGGGCGCTCCCTTCGGCGATCATGTCCGGCACCTCCAAGGCCAAGACCTCGGCGCTGACCGGACCCGCGGTCATGGAACAGATCTCCTTAATCCGGGCGTTTTGGTCGCTGATTCCTTCCTTGGCCATGAGACTGGGGTTAGTGGTGACTCCGTCCAGAAAACCAAAGTTGGCCGCTCCTTTGATTTCTACAAGGTTAGCGGAATCGATAAAAAACTTCATATTTCACCGAAAAAGGCCACAAACGGGGCGGGAAAAGGGCCCGAAAGTTTATAAAAAAAACTTCCCGGGCCAAAGTAAATTAAAATTGGCAAGCGATAGTGGGTAAGCGAATTAGGCCAAGAGAAAATTGGCCAAGAGAAAATTGGCTAAGCTAAAACTGGCTAAGCTAAAAATGAACGAATGAGTGAAAAAGGTTTATAATCGGATAATCAAAGAATCAAGAAAAGACGAACCAAAACGCCTTCGGCGGTCGGGGAGCGTTTTGGTCCCGGCCCAGCCCAACAAAATCTCGGCGTCAAAAACACTATACACGCGACCACCCCTAATTTCAAACCCCAAAAGGGGGGCCCTTTGGGGTAAAAGGCGATCAAAGTTTAGGGCCAATCGCGGCGGCCGTAGATAGGTTAAAGGGCCTTAGGGTATTTTAAAGGCGGCCTTATTTTTTATTTTGACATATGGGCGGGACTTAGGGGAATATTTTTGGCCAAAAATGGGTCCATCATTGGGACCAACGAAAGCGCCAAGCGCTTTGTGGGCTTGAAGGGGCGCGAAAAAAATCGGTTCATGGGCGGCGGAATTAATCCTTAACCCTTTGGTTAATTAATATAATAAGTTCAATCGCGTTTAAAATACCTGGAAGTTGTCTTATTAAAATTTATATATACTAATAACCTAGGGTTAATTAAGAGACTAACGCATAAACTAGTGCCCCTAGGCTAAATAGCCTTAAAAAAAAGACAATTTTAATGGTGACATAATAACCATAGCGTTTTCTTGAAAGGTATGATATAAACGATAAGTGTTCTCGACACCGCCCTGAGAGAGTATTTTCATTCCAACTTGTCAGCGAATATATCATCGACAATCGTGGCCTAGGCCAGATTTAACCCTCCCATAAGGGTTTAGGGGTACCTTTCAATCTAGACCAAACCTAGAGTTTAGGGGCACCAGAGGCGGACGTGCCCTTTTAAAAAAATAAAACTTTCAAAATTAGTCGAAATATGGTATAAATTTTAAAAACTATGTCAGTACTCTAAAATGGCCTCGTTTAGCCTCTTTAGAGTCATCGGCCGGCCATGCCGGGTTTGGCCCATCCCTTTGGGGAAAAAAATCTCTCCCGGCCAGATTAAGATGGAGGATAACATGTCTAATCTCGCGAAATCCCAGTTAGGGCGCGTAACCGTGAGGTTAATGATCGCCCTGGCCCTGGTCGTGGCTTTCATCCCCAGCAAAGGGGCCCTGGCTGGCTTTGCCACGACCATTGACGCCCAAAAAACCCAAGCGTCCGATCTCGACCGGGTCCGTCAGGTCCTGGAGAATAAAAAAATAGCCCAGACCCTGGCCGATTTGGGGTATAATCAGGAAGAAATCAACCAACGCCTGAATCTTTTGAGCCAAGAGGAAATCCACGCCCTGGCCGGCCAATTAGACGAGGCCCTGGTCCCGGCCGGCGACGGAACGGTTGGGGTCATCATCGCCGTGGTCGTGGTCATACTGGTGGTGCTTGGTATCTTGAGCTTGATGGGCAAGTCCGTTTCGGTAAGCTGACGAAGCCTAAGCCATTTTTTCGGGTTTTCGCGACCCCCGGCTCCAAGCCCTTTTCGACCAAGCTCACCAAAGGCTCCCCCAATAAGCCAATCCCAAGCCAGCCCTCGGGCTGGCTCTCTTTCCCTTTGGGCTGACCTTTTCGGGCCAACCAAACGCCCAACCTTGGCCGATTTCGGCCGCCGTTTCGGCGAATTTTGGCCAGAGTTTGAGGACCTTCTGACTACCGACGATTTGAAAAAACTCATGGGCCCCAAGGGCCCCTTGAGCGCTTGGGAGCAATTCGAAAACAGGCCTGAGCAGATCCAAATGGCCCTGGAAGTCCAGCGGGCCATGGACGATGACGATCTGACCATTATCGAAGCCGGCACGGGGACGGGCAAAACTTTGGCCTATCTCCTGCCGGCTTTGCTTTCGGAAAAAACCACCGTCGTCTCCACGGGCCTTAAAAACCTCCAGGACCAAATCTACCAAAAAGACATCGTCTTTCTGAAAAAATTTTTTAAGTTTGACTTTAACGTGGCCATCATCAAGGGACGGGATAACTACGTTTGCCGCAGGCTCTTGTCCGGCCGGGGGGCCAATGCCCGGCCCTTACTCGAAGATCAGGGTTGGAAAAAAAATCTCATCGACTGGGCCCTGGACGCGGTGACCGGCCTTTTGGAGGACATTCCCAAAGAGCTTAGCCAACAAATCCCCAAAACGGCCAAAATCAGCTCTTCTCGGGAAAGCTGCCGGGGGCGATCCTGCTTGTTTTTCCGCCGGTGTTTTTACTACGGCAACATCGCCCGGGCCGCCAAATCCCAGATAATTTTGGTTAACCACAATATCTTCGTTATCGATCTGAACCTAAAAACCGGCGGCGATTCCGAGGGCCGGGGCATCATTCCCGAATGGGACGCGGCCATATTGGACGAGGCCCACCTTCTGGAAGGGGTCGCCACCGATTGCCTGGGTTATCATTTTGACGTAAACGAGAGCCTCAAAACCTTCGACCAGCTCATGGACTTATTCGAAAAGGGCGCTTTTAGCGAGTCCCCCGAGGCCCTGGCCGTGCTGGAAGCTTGCGAAGAAATAACCGAGCTATTAAACGCCCTGCCCACCCGTTACGACGAAACTTTTAGCGAGCGAGAACTCTACCCCAACGACACTCCCCAAAACCGGGCCAGAAACCAAGAACTTAAAGCCCTCTTTAACGACATAAGCGAAAAAACCGAGGCCCTGACCAGAAAACTGCCCTCCCCCAAGGCCGGCGAACAAAACCCCCCG
>JAITLH010000312.1 GCA_031277995.1 Deltaproteobacteria bacterium | reverse complement strand
TTCCCACAAACATTGGTCCGGGTTCGGCATTTTTAAAGTCGCCCAATTTAACAGACGGTGTCTGTTAATTTCGCTTGGCCCCGCCAACCGGGAGTTTTTTCCAATCTCACCCCGAATTTGGAATGTTTCTTTTTTAGTCAACCACCTTCCCTCAAACATTGGTCCGGGTTCGGCTTTTTTAAAGTCGCCCAATTTAACAGACGGTGTCTGTTAAATTCGCTTGGCCCCGCCAACCGGGAGTTTTTTCCAATCTCGCCCCGAATTTAGAATGTTTCATTTTTAGTCAACCTCCTTCCCTCAAACATTGGTTCGATACCATCGAAAATTTTGGCCGTCAACGGATTTCACTGGCTCACTTGAACAAAGAAAAAGCCCGAAAGCCTTGTATTTAGAGGACTTTCGAGCTTTGTTGGCTGACGCTGAATTATGAACTGGTGGCGATGCAGGGACTTGAACCCCGGACACTGCGGATATGAGCCGCATGCTCTGACCAACTGAGCTACATCGCCGTTTTTATTAGGTTTTTTCTTTTGGCATAAAAATTTTCATGGCTCAAAAGTGGACATAATATACAAAACAACTCATGAAAAGTCAAGGGGCCAAATCGGCCGCGATTGGCCGGCCAATTGGCCGTTAACTTGATCGCCAAAGCCAGCCAAGGGTCTGGGCCTGGCCTAAGCCCGGGAGGAAAAAACAAAAGCGCCCATCCCAAATCTGGCCAAGGCCATGGAAAAAGGGGAAAACGAAACCTTATGGTTAATCGCGTTTAGGCTTAAAACTTCATTTGAATTAATGAGTATTTTAGTGGCAATAGGAGATAAAATAAAGAGCGCTTGGGTTTGGCGTTTGGGGGAAAAACGACTTGAAAAAACCGCTTTGAAAAACCACTGGGGGGGAACGATTGGGGAAAAAGAAAAAAAGCTTGGGCCAACTTAGGCCGGGAATTTTTTGGGGTGGGGAAAAAGTGGAGCGGGAAACGGGACTCGAACCCGCAACCTAAAGCTTGGAAGGCTTTCGCTCTAGCCATTGAGCTATTCCCGCTCAAAACCGTTTTGGAAAAGCGCCGGTTTTTTGCCTTATCGTTTGGCCAAGGCGATTAAGATATCGTTTTGGTTTACCGCTTAGTCTATATTTTTTACGTTACGGGTATGGTTATTCGTTAGATGACGGTAAGCCAAGCATGTTAAATTTGACCATAAAACAAGAACTTTATTCAAGGCATTGTTAATGGTGGAGGGGGGAGGATTCGAACCTCCGTAGGCTATCGCCGGCAGATTTACAGTCTGCTCCCTTTGGCCACTCGGGTACCCCTCCGGTTTTTTTCAGCCCCGCGGCGCGGCTGGAAAACATTCTATATAACTTTTTTTCGGCCCATAGTCAAGTTGTTTTTTTGGGGCCAAACGGGCGGCCGGGGTTTTATTTTTGGGCTAAGCGCTAAAGCCCGAATCGGCCAATTTATCGATTCGCGTTTTAAGGGCCCCAGGAGCCTCCCCACGGCCTTGGGCCAAGCCGTGGGTACCGTAAAGCGCTTTTGGGCCTTGGGAGGGCTCTGGCGGCCTCCCAGGGGCCTTTACGGGGCCCTCCGTAAGAGAGGTCGGGTCGCCCAATTCCTTTGAACCGACGCCCAGACCAAACTGGTCCCCGGGCCCATGGCCCGGACCGGGAACGGGTTTGGGCCCCGGGAAAAATTAATTCGCTTTTTTACGCGTTTGAATTTGGAGACGATTGGTTGTCGATTGGGTGAACTTTGGCCTTTTTTTTATTTCACTATTCGGTTCGTTAAAAGATTTGCCAATCGTGGCGGTTGGGGATATTATAACCCTTTAAAGCGCTCAAGACGAAAGGGGAAAAAACCAAGTCTTGGCTTTTAAATAAATTCTTTTTGTCCAGACTTTTAGCGTTTAGACTGGTCGCAAATTTTGTTCTTTAGTTTTGCAAGTCGTAAAAATTATTTATTTTAACGACAATGTAATTTTTTATTTCAACCAATGAGGTTAATTACTGGTACCATGAATTCAAAACCAAGAAATAAAAAGCCCGAGGAGACTTTTGAGGCCGGCCTGGAAAGGCTAAAAAACATCGTCGAGGGCATGGAAAAAACCGACATCAGTCTCGACGACGCCCTAAACGGTTTTGAGGAGGGCATCAAGCTTAGCCAAAGGCTCTCGGACAAACTGACCCAGGCCGAAACCCGTCTGGAACTTTTGACCAAGGCCGCCGACGGGGGGCTTACGGTTTCGCCCTTGGAAGGGCTTGATTTTGGCGAAGACGGCGATGATGACGACGATGGGGAAGACGGGGAAGACGGGGAAGAATACGAAGACGACGGGGACGATGACTACGACGAAGATGACTACGACGATGAAGACTAAGAAAACGATTATGCCGACGGACAAAGCGAGCGTTTAACCGTGACCGAGGCGGAAAACAAAACCCGGGCCGAGCTTTCTAAGTGGCGGGAGGGCTGGGTTAAGCGCTTAAACGGGGAGCTTTCCCGGGCCATGAAAAATCCCATGGAAGGAGAACCGCCCGAGGTGGGCAATCTTCTTTCGGCCATGAATCACACGATCGAGGGCGGCGGCAAACGCCTAAGGGCGCTGTTGGTTTTGGCCGCGGCCGAGGCCGTGGGCGGCCAAGAGGACTGGGCCCTGCCCGGCGCCCTGGCCGTCGAGATGATTCACGCCTATTCGCTCATTCACGACGATTTGCCGGCCCTGGACAATGACGATTTGAGAAGGGGCCGCCCCACCTGCCATTTGGTTTACGGCGAGGCCGTGGCCATATTGGCCGGGGACGCCCTCCAATCGTTGGCCTTTGAAACGTTGGCCTCGGCCGATTTGGCAAAACTTGCCGACGGTCCGGAGCGGTTGACCAAGGCCCTTTTTATTTTGGCCAAGGCCATTGGGCCTTTGGGCATGGTGGGGGGCCAAGCCATGGATTTGGCCTTTGAAGGCCAATCGCCCTCGTTAACCCAAATAATGACCATGGAAAGTAAGAAAACCGGGTTCCTCATGGGTTCTTGCCTGGCTTTGGGGGCCGCCTTGGGCGGGGCCAAGGAAGGGACCGTAAAGGCCTTCGAAGAATCGGGGCGTTTGGCGGGCTTGGCCTTTCAAATCTCCGACGATCAACTAAACGTCACGGGCGATCCCAAGCTCATGGGAAAAAACGTGGGCACCGACGCCAAAAAAGACAAGGCCTCGGTCACGACCTTAATAAGCCAGAAAGACGCCACCGAAAAGGTCTCGTTTTTATTGAACCAAGCCCTGGACGGCCTAAAACCCTTCGGCTCGCCCAAACTGGAATGGCTGATTGGCTCGATTTTTGGCCGGTCCAGCTAGTTTGGCCAATTGGCCAAGCCAATTGGTTTGGCCGGCTAGCTTGGTTAATTGGCTTGGCGGGTCCGGTTGGTTATTTTGGCCAGTAAGTTTGGCTTTTGGAATTTTGGCCGCCAATAAACATGAAGTTTTTAAGGATTAATAAACTCAATTGAGTTTATAATTTCTCAAAGCGGCCCATAAGCCATTTGTTTGGGGAATATTTTGCTCTCTTTAATAAAATCACCGGATGATTTAAAGAAACTTAACGTTAGCGAAATGGCGGCCCTGGCCGCGGAGATGCGAGCGCTGATGATTAAGGTCGTGAGCCATAACGGGGGCCATTTGGCCTCCTCGTTGGGCGCGATCGAGCTTATCATCGCCCTACACTACGTTTTCGAATCGCCCGAGGATCAAATCATTTTTGACGTGGGGCATCAGGCCTACGCCCATAAACTTCTTACCGGCAGGGTGGACGCGTTTTCGACCCTAAGGCAGCTGGGAGGTTTGTCGGGTTTTCCCCGCCGCGACGAGAGCCCCCACGACGTTTTCAATACCGGCCACTCGTCCACTTCCATTTCCGCGGCCCTGGGCTTGGCCGTGGCCAGGGATCAACTTAAAAAAAATAACTCCGTCGTGGCCGTCATCGGCGACGGGGCCCTAACCGGCGGCATGGCCTTGGAAGCCATAAACCACGCGGGCGGTCTTCAGAAAAATCTCCTGGTCGTTTATAATGACAATCGCATGTCCATTAGTCCCAACGTGGGAGCCTTAAGCCAATACCTTTCCCTAAAACTGACCACCCAAGAACATATCGTGCTTAGGGAGAGGGTAAAAAGCATTCTCGAAAGGGTTAGTCCCCAAAGGGGCGGCCGCTTAATCAAACGCTTTCAGAGGGCCGAGGAATCCTTAAAATCCTTCCTCATTTCCCCAACCTCGTTTTTGGCCGCCTGGGGATTCAAATATATTGGCCCCATCGACGGCCATGACCTGGACCGCTTGGTTAACGCCTTGCGGCAAGTGAGAAACCTTAAGCGTCCGGTCATTCTCCACGTCCTTACCACCAAGGGTAAGGGTTTCCCCCCGGCCGAGGAAAACCCCATGGCCTTCCACGGCCTGGGCCGATCCAAGATCGCCCATACCCACGGCGCTCCCCAGCCCCCCGAGGCGCCCAAGGACCGGGCCCAAGACAAGGCCCAAGCCCCGGCCCAAGACAAGGCGCGAGATCAGGGCGCCCACCCGGAAGCCCTTATCGAAACGCCCAAGGACCAGGCGCCGGACAAGCGCTCTTACACCGATGTTTTCGGGGAATACTTAGTCGGGGCGGCCAAGGAAAACGAAAAAATCAACGCCATCACCGCGGCCATGAGCCAAGGGACGGGCCTGGACAAGTTTTTTGAACTCTACCCGGACAGGGCCTTTGACGTGGGCATCGCCGAACAGCATGCCGTGGCCTTCGCGGCCGGCTTGGCCGCGGCCGGGCTTAAACCGGTGGTGGCCATCTACTCGACTTTTTTGCAAAGGGCCTTTGACCAGCTCTATCACGACGTGGCCTTGCAAAACCTGCCCGTGATTCTGGCCGTCGATCGGGCGGGACTGGTTGGGGAAGACGGGCCAACCCACCACGGCGGCTTGGATTTAAGCTATTTGAGGCTAATGCCCAATTTCGCGGTCATGGCCCCCAAGGACGAATTTGAGTTTACCCAGATGCTCGATTTGGCCTTGACCCTGACCGGGCCCTCGGCCATACGTTACCCCAGGGGAGCGGTGAGCGGACGAAAGCCAACCCAGGCCTCGCCCCTTAAAGTGGGCCAAGCCGAGATCCTAAGGGAAGGCCAGGATCTGGCCATATTGGCCATGGGCCAACCGGTCTGGGCGGCCATGGACGCGGCCGAGAGTTTAAAGCTAAAGGGTTTCGAGGCCACGGTCATTAACCTTCGCTTCATAAAACCCCTGGACAAAGAGGCCATCCTGAAGGCGGCCCAAACCGGAAAAATCCTAACCGTCGAAGAAAATAACGTCCAGGGCGGGCTAAACGGCGCGGTCAGCGAAATTCTTGGCCGGCTCGATTTAAAGGCCCCGGTCAAAGTAAAAGCCCTGGGTTTAGGCGACGAGCCGGTCCCCCAGGCCAGCCCCGCCCAACAGCGCGCCCTTCTTGGCCTGGACGCCCCTGGGATTGAAAAAGCCGCCCTGGAATTTTTCGGAATAATCGGCGCCCCCTCCCAAGAACCAAAAAGGGAGAAGCGCATCAGGTTAACCATTTCGTGACCAAAAGCCATCCCCGAAGGCCGGGGATTGAAACCGCGTTTACGAAAAAACCCTTTTTGCCCCAATTAAAAGCCACTCATTCCATCAATTTTATTGATAAAATTTTCAAGTATTTCTTATTCGCCCCTTTATCTTAGCCTTAAGTTCTAAAAAATTTGTTTTTCTTAACTGTTTAATAACTTTAACTACTGAGAGTTGATTATGAGCGAGACACAAGATCCTAAAAAAGACGATCTGGCTCTGGACGAGCCGGTAACCCAAGAAAACGCCCCGGACCGGGCCACTGCCGAGACCCAGCCCGGGGAGGCTAAAGTCGAGGAGCCAGAAGCCCAGCCCGACGAGGTCAAGGCCGAGGAACCCCAGACCCAGCCTGACGAAGTAAAGGCCGAGGAACCCCAGGCCGAGGAACCCCAGATCGTGGAAGCCAAAGCCGAGGAAGCCAAACCCGACGAGGTTAAGCCCGAGGAACCAAAGGCCGAGGAAGCCAAGGCCAAACCGGACGAGGTTAAGGCCGAGAAAACCTCGGACAAGGCGAGCTTGGAAAAACCTCCCGTCGACAAGGGGGAAGAAAAATCCGACAAGTCCAATTTGCCCCAGACCGTTGAGGAAAAGACCCCCTTTCATCTCATGCCCTGGATCAAGGCTTCCAGGCCCACCTATTACGTGGCCACTTTGGTTCCCTTGTTTTTGGGTTATTTCGCGGCCAAGTACGCCCAGGGCTCGGCCAGCGTTTTTATTTTCGTCCTAATCCTCATCGCCAGTTTCCTGGTCCATCTGGCCACCAACTTGGCCAACGATTTATTCGAACATATGGAGGGCGTGGATACCAAGGATTCCCTTGGCGGTTCCCGGGTTATCCAGGAAGGGCAGATCGCCCCCCACCAGCTTAAACAAGTCATCGGCTTTTGTTACCTGGCCGCCTTCGTCCTGGCCATAATCATCGTTAAAGCTAACCCCATGCTCTGGATCATGGTCATATTCGCGGCCCTGTCCAGTTTCTTTTACGTCTGCCCACCCATAAAGTACGGTCACCGCGGCCTGGGCGAGGTTTTCGTTTTTTTAAACATGGGACTGATCATGACCGTGGGCACGTATATGGCCCTTACGGGAAATTTTGAATTAAGAATCGTCAGTTTGGCCTTACCCGTGGCCTTGGGCGTGGCCGGGATCTTATTTTACCAAAGCCTGCCCGAGATCGAAGATGACGCCAAGGTCGGAAAAAGGACCCTGGCCGTAAAACTCGGGCGCGAAAGATCCACCCTGGCCCAGTCGCTTTGGTGGCCGCTGATTTGGGTCTTGATGATTAACTTGTGGCTGTCCGGATTCGTGGCTTGGCCGGCTTGGCTATGTTTACTGACCCTACCCCTCCACTTAATCGTCCAGCGTCGCCTTAAGGTCACCAAAGACTGGCGGGAACTTGATCAATACGGCCTTTTGGTCAGGCTGATGTATTTATTGAACGGTCTTTTCTTAATCCTGGGCCTAATCGCCATCCAGCCCGTCGCCGGCCTGGAAGCCCAGCCCCCGGAAACCAAATCGGCCATAACCAGCCCGGCCCCGGCCCCCGCGGCCGCCCCGGCGATCGAGCCCGCGGCCGCCCCGGAGATCGAGCCCGCCGCCGCGCCCGAGGAAAGCGCCCCGGCGGACGAGCCCAAAGCGACTAAGCCAGATAGCGCCAAGCCGGCGGAGGCCGAGCCTGAAGCGGCCGCCCCCGCGGAAGAAAAAGCCGCCGAGAGCGCGCCGTCGGCCGCCCCCGAACCGACTCCCGAGGCGGCCCCACCGGCCGCCACCGAGAGCGCTCCCGAACCGGCCGCTCCCGAGAGCTCTCCCGAGAGCGCGCCACCGGCCGAGGTAGCGGCCCCGCCCCAAACCGCGGCCGAAACGCCGGCCCCAAGCGGCCCGGATACCGCGGCCGAGTCCCAAGCGGCGCCTCTGGAAGCCCAGCCCGAAGCCAAAACCAGCACCTTGCCGGGAGTGCCGCCTTCGGCCACTACCGTCGAACCTAAGGGAGAAACCCAATTGCCGGCGCCCCCGCCGCTTAGTAGCCCCCCGCCCTTAAACGTCGCGCCCTATCCCGAACCCGTGAACCAAAGCGTTCCGCCCGCGGAATCGACCGTCAATTCGCCGCGTTCGCCAAAAATGCCCGGGCCCCCGTTAAGGGTTTAGGAATATTTTTTCCCCAATTAAAAAAGGCCGTCCAGGTGGGGCGGCCTTTTTTATTTGGGTTATTTGTAACTCTGGTAAGCCTTGCGGTCTTTGTAATAAGTGAGATTGGGCTGGCCCCCGTCTTGAACGGACAGGGCCGCCGTGGCCTCGCCCTTTTCGTTGGCCAGGGCTAAGCCCTCGCCGTTTTTGTCCCGCCACAGGGCCACGCGGTCCTTTCCTTGCGGGTCGCGCATGATAAGGGTCGGTTCGCCCGTTTGGCTAAGCGCTATGACCGCCCTCTCCCGGCCCCTTTGATCGGCCAAAGTGAAGGACGGCAAACCCATGGCCGTTAGGGCCACCTGGACCTTGGAGGCCCCGTCGGAGTCCCTAAGCCAAACGTGGGGCTCGCCCTTTTCGCCCAAGCCCATCTCCAAACGGTATTCGCCCTGATCGTCAAGCATGAATAGCCTGGGCTTGGATCTGACCAGGGTCAATAAAAGCCTGGTCCGGCCCGCGTCGTCGGTAAGCCTTAGCTCGCCGGTATTAATCACCCCGGGATCCTGCGCCTTGGCCAAAGGGGCGCTGGCCAAATACCAAAATAAAGCCGCCCCCAAAAAACCGGCCAGGGCCGAAAAAACCAAGGTTTTGGTTTGACCTAAAATCATCGATGTCACCCCACGCCAAAAAAGGCTAATCAAGGCCATGGGCCCGTAAAGGCGGCCCCGGAAAAAAACGAATACTTTTTCCAAACGAATCGGCTTTTAAAATATACAAAGGTCAACGCGGTTAAGTCAACCAATCGCCATTCGGCCAATCGCCATTCTACCAATCGATCGATTGATTGGTCGATTGCGATTGGTCGTCAATCGATGGGACCTTGGCGATCCGTTTTTTCCGACGGGAAAAAATTTGGCCGCCGATTTTGTTTCCGGCGGCCCAAAGGCGCCCGAGATTAGGGCGCCAAAAAAATCGCGTCAAAACTTTAAAATACGCCATGCCCATAACGGTTGACGCCAGTCTTGATGGGCGGCGTTTTTGGGCTGGTTTTAGGCGCGGTTTTTTGGCGATAAATTTGGCCCAGCGGGCCTTGGCCAAAACGGCCGCCAAGGGGTCTAAAAGCGCCTGGGACGCTTTGACCCTCTCTACCCCCCAGGGCGGTTACCAAAACCCCGCCACGGGGCTATTTGACCCGTTAGCGGGCCGGTCCGGCAAGGGGTCAGGGGTCTTCAGGTTATGGGTTAGGGAATCTCGAGGCCGTCGCGACCTTATCGGCCAAGCCGCCGCCTAAACCCATCGCCCGGGCAAGCCCATCGAATTGGTGGCCGCCCGCCTTTTTTTTCGCTCGGGAACGGGTCATAAATAAGCCCTAAAGGGTAACTTTTTGGTAATTTTAAACTGATGGAGATAGGTTAATTTGAGATAAAACCATGGAAAACTTTACCGAAATAATCGATAAAATTAAAAAATAATTCTTAGGCATATACGGGGCAAGCATATATTTATTTGGTTCTGGCGTTTATGGCAAGCCAAGGGAAGAAAGCGATATGGACCCCGGGCCGTGGCGGGGCGCGGCCAGTCATGGCCAGGGCCGGGGAAAAAATTCGAATTTTGTAAAATTTTTTTGGGGGTCTGGGGGTTCAGCGCGGGCCAACGATCGCGCTTAAAAGCTTTGGCTTTTGGCGAAAAGGGGCGGGGCCCATGGTAAAGGTGGGCCAAATTTTGGGGCAAAAAAATTTTGTCAAAGGTTGGCCGGGGGAAATTGGCCTGGGCTTGGGGTTAGAAGAGGGGGCTGGGAGCGCGTTTTCGTGAGGGGCTTAAAGCGTGGGTTGGAAAAAATTTTTCGCGGCCTGGGGGGCCTGGGGAGGCCTAGATTAAATTATAATCAGAGTTGCGATATTAACCTAATTGTTAAAATGTTATATATTAAGGAAATCCCAGTCCGGGCGAGCCAAAAGTCAATGGCCGTGCCGAATTCCCGGGGGGGCGGGAATCTAAATATTTGTACTCTAACTTAGAATATCGGCTATTTTAGACAGAAAACCGGATTATTTGTTTCTCCTAAATCGCCCTAAAATTCCTCTTGACATGATCCGGGCCTAGGGGTAAACTCTATCCGTAATCACAAGATGTGGTGGTCAAGCGGCCCCCCCAAAAAGTCGAAAAGCCAAAAATCGATAAATACCGATAAATCACTCCTAAATACAATCGATACGCCTAAGATTCCACTTAAAGATTAGCCTTACCTGATAAATTTTAGCCAAAAACAATATTTGGTTTTAGAATTATCTCGTAATTAAGTGACAGCTTTTTTTGTTTTCATTTAAAACGAGTTAATTACCGCATAAAACCATACAGCGGTCTTGTTTTTGTTTTAATTAACGAATATTCATTTTGCTTTAATGAAGTTTTTTAACTTTCGACTGTAAATCTCGCAAACCAAGCCAGATTCGCCCTTGAAATACGCGATTATTTCAAGGGTTTTCCCGTCTAAAAGCTAAAAAATTTGTCATTTTAAAAAATTGGTAATTCGTTTTAATGGCTCGCCGCCAGGTAAGCCTTAAAACGCCAAAAAAATAAAAATTCGACCAAGCTCAAAACGCTTATTTTCGTTTAAGCGTCGATCGAGCGCCTCTCAACCATGGAGAGCCTGACAAACTGGTTTGGAGCCTATAATCCATTCCTTTACCAAAAACGATTTTTAACAGAAAAGCATATTTTCGTCGAGTTAAAATAGTCCTATCTAGGGAGAATACCGACCATGTTATCTTCAAGTCGAACTTTTGCCAGCATCAGGAAAAGGGACGGCCGGGTGGTTCCTTTCGTTCCGCTGAAAATCACCTTGGCCATCGCCAAGGCCGGTGACGCCACCAAGGAGTTTGGGCCGCAAGTGGCCGAGGATCTGACCATTCAGGCCATCAGGGAAGCCTTGATAAAATTCCCCGGCGACATAGTGGACGTCGAAGCGATCCAGGACATCGTCGAGGACGTTTTGATCGATTGCCGTTACAAGGTCACGGCCAAGGCTTACATCCTATACCGGGAACACCGGAGCCAGGTCAGGGCCGTGTCGCAGATCCAAGACGATCTGATGAGCGTCTATTTGAACGGCCGGGACTGGAGAATTAGGGAAAACAGCAACATGCCTTTTTCCTTGCAGGGCATGAACTGTTTCGTCTCCGCCGCCGCCTCAAAAAGTTACTGGCTCTATAAGGTCTATACGGACAAGATCCGCGAGGCCCACAAAAACGGCGATTTTCACATTCACGACCTGAACCTTTTGGCCGTGTATTGCGTGGGCTGGGATTTGAGCGATCTTTTGAAGGTCGGCTTTAAAGGCGTGGCCGGAAACGTCGAGAGCTCCCCGCCAAAGCATCTGCGCACGGCTTTGGGCCAGCTCTACAACTTTTTCTACTCCCTCCAGGGCGAGTCGGCCGGGGCCCAGGCGGTTTCCAATTTCGACACGCTTTTGGCGCCCTTTGTCCGCTACGACAACCTCGATTACTCCCAAGTCTATCAGGCCATGCAGGAGTTTATCTTTAACCTAAACATCCCCACCAGGGTCGGCTTCCAGACCCCCTTTACCAACATCAGTTTCGATCTGACCCCGCCTTCCTATCTCAAAGACTCGCCCGTCGTGGTTGGCGGCGAGTACCAAAACGAGGTTTATGGCCAATTCCAGCCGGAGATGGATCTCATAAACAAGGTCTTTGCCGAGGTCATGATGTCCGGGGACTCCAAGGGCCGGATCTTCACCTTCCCCATCCCGACCTACGGCATCGTCAAGGATTTTAATTGGGACAACCCGGTCCTTGACAGCGTCTGGAAGATGACGGGCCGCTACGGCATCCCCTACTTCTCAAACTACATAAATAGCGACCTCGATCCCGAGGAAGCCAGATCGATGTGCTGTCACCTGATCCTGGATACCAGGGAACTTAAGTCCAAGGGCGGCGGGCTCTTTGGCTCAAATCCGCTGACCGGTTCAGTTGGCGTCGTGACCTTAAACGTCCCTCGCCTCGGCTACGAATCGACCTCCAAAGCCGAGTTTTTCGAGCGCCTGGATACCCTAACGGAGCTGGCCTGCGATAGCTTGATCCTAAAGCGCAAGGCCTTGGAAGATTTCACCGAAAGCGGTCTGTACCCCTACTCAAAGTTCTACCTTAGGGACATCAAGCAAAAAACCGGCAAGTATTGGGGTAACCACTTCTCCACCGTGGGTTTGGTGGGGGTAAACGAGGCTTGCCTGAACTTTCTCAAAAAAGACATCTCCACCCCGGAAGGGCGGGAGTTCGCCTTGGAGATCCTCGACCACATCAGGGAGAACCTGACCCGATACCAAGAAAAGACCGGCTCGCTTTTTAACCTTGAGGCCACCCCGGCCGAGGGCACTTCCCACGGCTTGGCCACCATCGATTTCGCCCGCCACCGCGACATGATTTTC
Organism: Deltaproteobacteria bacterium; assembly: GCA_031277995.1. Lineage (GTDB taxonomy): Bacteria > Desulfobacterota > Desulfarculia > Adiutricales > Adiutricaceae > JAIRNQ01. Next base: position 1,925 of record JAITLH010000312.1, on the reverse strand, counting down.
GCCAACGGGCGCTATACGGGTAAGACCCAGGCCGACTTGGAAAAGTTTAAGCCCTACTACACCAATTCCACCCTTTTGCCCGTAAACCACACGACCGATCTTTTCGCCGCCCTCGATCATCAGGACGCCTTGCAGAGCCGCTATACCGGCGGCACGGTCATTCACGGGTACGTAGGCGAGCAAATCACCGATCCCGAGGTGGTCAAATCCCTGGTCAAGAAGATCTCCCACAACTATAAGCTCCCCTACTTCACCTTGACCCCGACTTTTAGCGTTTGCGAAAACGACGGGTACCTGGTTGGGGAACAGCACGTTTGCCCCAAATGCCAGTCCCCGGCTGACGTTTATTCCCGCGTGGTCGGTTACTACAGGCCGGTTAGCCGTTGGAACGACGGCAAGCAGGCCGAGTTCAAGATGAGAGCCACCTACGTGGGTCTCAATAACGTCCATGACGCCAACGTCAACCTCGAGGGGCCGAGCGTCGAGGGCGCCTTTGACGACTCCTTAAAAATGACCCCAATCAATAAGTCCAAAGCGGCTTAACGAGGGCTTTTTCCCCTGCTCATAGGCGCCCTAATCAATCTGTCCACGGTGGACTATCCCTCCAAAATCAGCGCCGTGGTTTTTACCCAGGGCTGCAATTTTTCCTGCCCCTTTTGCCATAACCCCGACTTGGTCTTGGCCGGCGGAGACCCGCTGGCCGAGGCCGAGGTTATGGCCTTCCTCGACAAACGAAAAAACCTCCTGGACGCCGTGGTCATAAGCGGCGGCGAGCCCACCCTCCAAAAAGATCTCTTCGAATTTTTAACCAAGGTCAAGGCCCTGGGTTATCCCATAAAGCTTGACACCAATGGCTCAAACCCCCAAGTCGTCGAAAAACTAATCGAGGCCGCCCTAATCGATTACGTGGCCTTGGATCTAAAAGCGGACCTACCCGATTTCCCCAACGTTTTTTTATCCCAGGGCCAAAATTCCCCGGCCATGGGCCAAAAAATTCTCCGGACCTTGAATATCCTACGGGATCGAAACTTTCCCGCCGAGTTTAGGACCACCTGCGTTCGCCCCTTCATAACCCACCAAGCCATCGAAAAACTGGCCCGATTGGCCCAAGGCCAAATCCCCTGGTACCTTCAGCGTTACCGCCCCCAGATCGTCCTAAACCCCCACTTTATGGCCGCCCATCAAGACCAACCAACCGACCAAGACCTTATCGATTTCCAAAAACTGGCCGCCCCCTTCCTCCCCTGCCGCGTCCGCGAATAAGCGTGGCTTATTCCCGGGCCCTTAAGGCGCGAAATCGCCGCCTTGGCCGGCCCCGGGCTCCTTTTCCGGTTAAGACCCATTTGGCCACCCCTTCTTGGTCAAGGAAACCCCCAGCCATTTTGAGTCCTAGCTCGATAAGCTCATCTGGCCCAAACGGTACCACCTCTTTTAGCTAAATCAATCGCTTCATCGCTTTATAAGCTATTTAAATAACTTTAATTACTTAATAATTTTTTTAAATTAATTTTACGTTAATTTATCATATCTATATTTGACTAAACAATATATTTTCTTTGATTAATCCAAATAAAAATACATCTTAAAAATTATAAGCTTATGATTTAATTAAAAGAATAAACAATAAACGCATACTAAGCTACCGTTAACCACCCTGCCCTCCCGAAAAAATCACGGAAAACCCCTACCCCACCAATTCCCGGCGGCCGCCCGGGATTGGTGGGGCTAGCCAAAAGTCGCTAAAACTCTTGACAACCAATCGAAAAAATACTAGTATCTATGCTCGTTGGTTACTAATAATAAATATTTTAGCCAACTAATTTATTAAAATAATATTGGATAGTGATAAAGATAAGGCAAAATAATTAAAAAAAATTGTTTATTACTTAAACTAAGTCAATTGGGAGATTTTTTGGGCAGCGTAT
>JAITLH010000311.1 GCA_031277995.1 Deltaproteobacteria bacterium | reverse complement strand
TAAAAAAAAAGCCCCTGGCGGGCCCCGGGAGGGCTGGGGTTTTGGGGCTTAGCGGTTTGATGGTGTTGGAGGGGGGGAAGGGCGGGCAAGGGGATACCTTGTCGTGGAGACGGGAATGAAAAAAAACGAGCCGCCGGCTTTGGGTTAGCCGGGGGTCGGCGGGGCAAGGCGGCTTTGGGACCGGGCCAGGTCTTTGAAGTCTTTTCTGGCCTAAACGGGCGAATCGTCAGTCCAAAAACCTCACGCCGACGTTCACGCTAAGGTCAAGGTCGATGGTCTCGGTTAGGGTTTTACCTCCATGGCTTATTTCCAGGGTATAGGCCCCAGAATGGGCGCCGAGATGGTCGAATTTGAAATCCCCAAAGTAATTGGTAAGTTGAATGGAGGCCACTTCGCCTTCGCGCGAAAGCTTAACCTGGGCGCCCTCGAGACAATCTTCCCGGCCGTCGGGCAAGTGGAAGGCCACCGAGCCGGCGATGAATTCGCTTTTGAAGCGGTGGAGATTTTTGTACCAAATTCTGGGCCGGGTATTAAGCTCGGGCCTTAGTACCTCAAGTTTTTCGTCCTTTGATTTTTTGTCCATTTCCCCGTCGGTTAGTTTAAAGGCTTGGAAGGCCCGGGAACCGCAAGAGCTGACGGGGCGGGGATATTTCCAGCCTTTGTCCAGAAGATGGGCGTCCCAGGACCATTTTTGCGGAATTTGGAGCTCCTCGTTCCACCATATGTGGCCGTAGGGACACAAATCGACGATGTCTTTACGGCCTTTGGAGAGGGCCAGATCGATAACGACGATGCCGTCTTTGCGTTTTAAGACGGCCCCATTGCTTTTGGCCACGCACGGGGCGTTATCGCACTGGTTGCAGGTGACCGGCAGATAGGCGACGTCCATTAAGGAGCCCGAACCGCGCTCCCTTTTATTGATATTAAGCCAGCGGTGCCCATGACGCGGTTGCGGGAGACTGTAACCGGGAAACTCGTTTTCGCAGTATTCGTCTTTGATCGTCAAAAAGCAGTTGTGGCAATTGGTGCAGCGTTCAACGTCTATGACCAGATTCCATTTGCTAACGTTTTCCATTAATGTCCTCCCTTATGGTCCATGGCTAGAATCAGTTTGTTGGTTTTTTCTCGTTAACGGCCATTAACGGCCATTAATGACCATTGATAGCCGTTAACGGTTGCCCTCGTTCCAAAGGCGGATCTCGATTAGGCAGGAATTGCAGGCAATCGAGTGGCTGCGTTTTATGATGGGCCGTGAGGGGGTCAGGATGTTTACGCAGCCGCCCCGGTCGGGGCTTTCCCCGGGCGTCCCAATGGGATCGTAGATGGCCGAGGACTCATAGGAGTGAACCGTGCCCGGGGGGACGCGCTCGGTTAATTGGGCTACGCAGATTACCGAACCGCGGTCGTTATAAAGCTCGACCAATTGGCCGTCGGCGATGGACCTTTTCGAGGCGTCGATGGGGTTAAGGCGAACTATCCAGTAATCCCAGTCGCCGATACGGACCCGGTGTTCGGGGATGTCGCAGGTATGGCTGTCTTTGCCGTCGGCCATGGTGTGGAAGCTGTAACGGTTATGGGGGGTAATTAGTTGCAAAGGGTACTTATCGTAAAGTTCGGATTGGGGGCCTTCCCAGGAGGGTGAGTAACGACTCATGACCGGCCGTTCGGGATCGTTTGGATCGAAACGGCTAAGGCTAGAACTGACGAACTCGATTTTCCCGCTCTGGGTTTGAAGGCCGGTTTTAAAGCCGCCGCTCTCGTCGGATGGCAGGGGGTCGTTTTCAGGCATGTCGTTTTTTCGGCCTTCGTAATACCAGCGCCAGGACACGGGATCGCGGTTTTCCGGTTTAAGGGGCGGGACGACGAAATAGCCTTTCTTTAAAAACTTGTGCCAGGAAATATGCCTGGCCATGTCGGTGGCCTCAAACAGTCGCCGGCACCAATCGAGTTCCGAAGACGATTCCGAGAAATAGGCCCCCAGGTTTAGCTTTTCCGCGATTAGGGTGAATATCTCGATGTCGCTTTTGGATTCCCCCAAAGGCTCAACGCACTTATGTTGCATGGCGATGACGCGGTTATTGACCTGGCCGTGGGCAAAACCAATGTAGCCCCCGCAGTTGGCGAATTCGCCAATGTCGAAGCGCTCGAAATTGGTGCAGGCCGGGAGGATCACGTCGGCGAATTTGGCCTCCCCCTCAAACCAAATGGACTGGTTGACCACGAATTCCAGCTCCGGGCTTTTGTACATGCGGGCGTAACGGTTGGTCTCGGTCATGGTGCCAAAGTGGGAGCCGCCGTATTTGTAATACAGCTTGACTTTGGAGTAACCCGGGGCCGGGTAGGGTTTGGGCCGAAACTGGCTTTCGATCGTGGCCGAATCGTTCGTCCAGCCCAGGGCCTCGCCGTTTAATATGGCCTCGGGAATCTGAAGCCGGGGTACCGATTGCGATACCGTGTTCATGGTCAAAACTTGCGGCATGCGCTGGTACATGTTAACGGCCAGGGCCGTCCCGGCCAGATCGCCCGACAAGCCGCCTTCGGCGTAACCGGGGAAGAAAAACCTACTGTCGATGGGCGCGCCTTGCTGGAGGTTACCCATGTTGACGCCGGGTTTGCCGATGCCTTGCATGGCGATGAGGTAGACCATGGATCTGGCCCATTCCACTCCGGTCGCGCTCCGACAGGCCGAGCCAAAGCCCTGCACCCCGCCAGCCCCCAGGTAGGTGCGGCTTTTGCCCCATTTTCTGGCCAGGGCCCGGACTTCCCTGGCCGGAAGGCCCGTTTCGGCCTCTTGCCATTCGGGCGTTTTGGCCACCCCATCGTCTTCCCCCAGGACGTAAGCCTTCCACTCATTAAAGCCCACCGTTCTCTTGTCCACGAAATCCTTGTCGTATAAATCCTCGGTAATCCAAACGTAAGCGATGGCGTGGGCCAGGGCGGCTTCACTGCCGGGTTTGGGGGAGAGCCATTTGCCCCCAAGCATGGCGGCGGTGTGGTTATAGAAAGGATCGATATGGACGAACTCGATCCCCAGTTCCTTGGCCCACAGGCGCCTGATCGTGCCCTCCTGGGCGCCGTAGACGCCACTGGTGGTCTCCGGGTCGCTTGACCAAAAGACCATCATTTCGGCGTGTTTGAGGATGTCCTCGACGGTGGAATATTGGTCCGTCCCGCCCAGGCGCATGGTTTTGCCCCAATGGTGGACGGCCCCCCAATACCAGCCCTCCCAGCTATCGGGGTTGTGGTCGATATAAGTGGTGCCTATGAGGTTAAAAAAGCGGCGGCGGGCCGAAAGCCAGTAGCCTAAGTTGCCCCAAAGGTGGTGGGAACCCGAGCCGTTCATGATGGCCCCGGGGCCGTGCTCTTTTTTGACCCTAAGGATCTCGCCGGCCACGATGTCCACCGCCTCGTCCCACGAAATCCGCTCATAGCCCGAGGTTCCGCGGTTTTGGGGATTTCGCTCGCCTTTGGGGTCAAAATCCACCCGCTTCATCGGGTAAAGCAAGCGTTCCTTGGAATAGATGGTCGATTTGACGCAGGCCGTAAAGGGGCTAACCGAGGTTTTTTTCGGGGCGGTAAATTTCCTGCCCCGGGCCTCGATGGTCCAAGGGTCGGGGTCGTCATCGGCCAAATCCATGGGGGTGATCCTAATGATCCGATCGTCTTTGACGTAAACGAAGACCGGCCCGCCGTTGGTGTTATTGCAAAACCTCATGGTGCCGTCGGGCATGGGCGTCCCGTAGGGAATCCAGCTGTCCATGGCCCCGTTAAGGATCCTTACGAACTGGACGACGTACTTTTCTTCCCCGATGGCCTGGGAGCGCAAAGTTTTCAAAGACGACACCACCGTGAGGCGATCGCGGTAAGGGTCAAAGGTATTGGCCATGTCCAGGGCCGTGTCGAAAACCATCTCCACCTCGGCCGCGACGTCCAGGTTCGTGCCCGTTTTAACCTGGCCCTGGTCGAATTTATACCAGCGCCCAAAGGAACCGTCCCTGGTTTGTAACTTGACCGTAAAATCAAGGGCGGACAAGGTCTCCAGGTATTTTGGATACCTTTTGGCGGTCATCCCAAAAACCCGGGCCAGGCTAAAAAGGGCGCCTTTGGCCTTAATGGACGCGGTCAGGTTTTTTATGGCCACGGTTGGGCTTAAAACCGGGGCGGCGATCGCGCCCATAAACGATTTCAAAGGATTAAACATAAAAACTCCACCGGTAAGTCAGGTCCCCTTACGCCCGCCAAACGCGTAAGCGGCCCCGGGGCCGCGGCGATTGGCCAAAAGGCGAAAAAACGTTTCGCTCTGTTTATGTCCTGGCCAGCTTGGTCGCCGGCTTTTTTGTCAATAAAAATTAAGGGCTTTCTTTAAACAATAAAGCAATATCAATGCCAATGGTATTAAGTAATTGAACGCGTTTAAAAATCTAGGCGCGGCCTTTGGCCAATGAATTATTGGCGTTCCAAGGTCAAAAACCGGCCTGCCCCAAAGGGCCGGGGCTTTGGCTTTTCGTTAAAAAAGTGTCTGATTTCTTTACAGTGTTTTTCGCGGGGGTTGTCGCCACTGTCTTATTTTCGGACAGATCCCCGGCCGCCTCGCCCAAAAGGGCGCGGCCTTTGACCCGGCCAAAGGCTCGGCCAAAGGTTAGGCCAGGCCCCCACCGGCCCCCGCCGGCCGCGAGGGCGCCGCCGGGCGGTGGCATTGATTTTGCTAAAAGAGATTTACGATATCGTCAAACATTTTAACCGCGATTAAATCCAAGCCATGGAGTTAACGTTATTTTTAACGTTAATCGAAGCTAATTGGATTATAACATCATTTTTTCATTTAAATTTTTAATTTCGATGAACAATAGGAGTCGTTTAAATGATAGTCAGAAGCATTTCCGAGGTCAAGCCCTACGATCCGCCCGTCCATTTCGGGGCCATCTCGCTGAGGCTCCAAGGCGCCGAAGAATCCGGCTTGACCAAATTCTGGGTGGGCATGACCCATTTCCTGCCGGGCGGCGGGGCCGAGTGGGACTATGAAAACTCGCCCACCGAAAAGGTTTATTACGTCCTTCGGGGGGAAATTACCGTCAAGACCAAGGACAAGGAAGTGACCGTCAAAGAGGGCGATTCGTTGTATTTGGCGCCCCATGAAGGTCGATCCATGATCAACCAATCCAACTTTCCTTGTACGCTGCTGGTTTCCATCAGCTATCCGGACAAGAAATAGGGTTTTTTGGCCAAAAAAAATGGCCTTTAAACCCTAAGCAAAGGAAACAGACAATGATCAAAGTCGAAGCTTCATTCGTTCAGCGAATGTTCAGCGTCCAAGACAAAGTGGCTTTGGTAACCGGGGCCACCGGGGCTTTGGGCGGCGCGGTGGCCAAGGCTTTCGCCATTTTGGGGGCGAAGGTTGTCCTAACCGGCCGCGACGCCGACAAACTCGCCAAAGTCAAAGACGAGTTGGCCTCGGGCAATCTCGCCTGCGAATTCGCGGCCGGCGATCCGGCCTCGGAGGCCGACGCCCTAAGGATTGTCGAATTCGCCGCGACGACCTTTGGCCGCCTCGACGTCCTGGCCGTCTGCCATGGCTTTAATAAGCCCAAAGACATTTTGGAGCAAAGCGTCGAAGAGTGGCAGGCCATCATGGACGCCGATCTTAAAAGCGTCTACGTAATCTCCAAGCTAAGCGCCGCCCAAATGGTCAGGCAGAATTCCGGCGGCAAAATAATAATCACCTCCTCGGCCCGAAGCAAAATGGGCATGAAGGGCTATACCGGGTACTGCGCCTCCAAAGGGGGCTGCGATCTGATGGTCCAATCGATGGCCTGCGATCTCGCTCCCCACGGCATAAACGTCAACTCCGTTAACCCCACGGTCTTTCGCTCCGACTTGACCGAATGGATGTTTGACAAGGAGTCGGCCGTTTATCAAAACTTCCTCAAAAGGCTGCCCATCGGCCGTTTGGGCGAGGTCGAGGATTTCGTGGGCCTCTACGCGTTTTTGGCCTCAAAGGCTTCCGATTTTTTGACCGGCGGCAACTACGACGCCACGGGCGGTTATTGGGGCAATTGACCCGCCGGGGGGTCGCCCCCCCGCTCCGGTCAAACCTTCGATTGTACGCCGATTATAGGTCGAACGTCTTTTGATAATATCTTAATAACCCTTGGTTGGCCAGTCAATAACCATCAATGGGGAGCCTTCCAGGTCTTTGGGGCTCATTTTACTAGCCTTACGTATGGAGAATTTACATGAGCGAAAAAGTTTTTGTCGATCTTTCGCACCCTTTTAGCGCCGATATCCCCCGGTGGCCTTATTTCGCCAAGCCCGTCATCGATAACATGCACAGCATGGCCAAAGGCGGCGTTTTAACCCAGCGCGTCGACTGCGTCCAGCACACCGGGACGCATTGCGACGCCCCGCGCCACGTCATGGAAATCGAGTTCGACGGCAAGAGGGCCCGCTATACCCACGAAATGCCCGTGGACGCCTATACCGGGGACGCGGTCTGTTTGGAAATCGATATCGAGCCCTGGGGCTTGATAGTGCCCAAGCACCTTGAGGCGGCCTGCGAAAAGATTAAGATCAAACCCTCCGAGTTGGAAAACATGGTGCTTTGCTTAAATACCGGCATGCATCGCAAATTCGACGACTCCAAGGAATACTTCCATTATTCCTGCGGCACCGGGGTTGAGGCGGGCAAATGGTTCGTCAAGCATAAGCTAAAATGCGTGGCCATGGACATGCAGGCCCTGGATCATCCCCTGCACACGGCCATCGGCAATAACGGCATGACCCGTTTGAACCTTTTGGGCGCCTCGGGCCGGCCCGTCACCGAGGAATACGTTGAAAAATTCGGGGAAGAGGCCTACGCCGAATTCGACAAGGAACTCTACATCAAAATCCACGGCCAAGCCAAATACGACGAGAAATTCGGCGATCTGGAGGCCATTGGCTGTTGGGGCACCTGGGAACCCTGCCACAAGCAGATGCTGGGCCATGGGATCGTCGGGGTCGAAAACCTGGGCGGCGATCTAGACAAGGTCTCGGGCAAACGCTTTAGGTTTTATTGCTTCCCCATGCGTTGGTACCTTGGCGACGGGGCCATGGTTAGGGCCGTGGCCGAAATCGATAAAGCCGACCTAAACGACGTCCCGACCAGGACTTACAACTACGGGGGTTGCATCTAACGTTTGTCGCCGTTGCCCGTCAAGGCCAATTCGGGAATTGGCCATATGGAGAATTGGCCAAAGCCAATTCGGAGCCTTTCCAGGCCAAATGGAGGATCGCGTTCGGGCGCCGACGGGTTTATTTTTGGGAAACAAGGTTAATCTACGGGTAAAAATTTCCATAATGTTTTTACCCGTTTGAGGATTATATGAATTCAACTCAATTATATATAACCGTAGCGGTGCTAATATATGAATTAGTCACTATAATTGGGATAGGTTGGTATTTAAACGCCAAGCAAAAAAAATTGCTCCTCTCCCAAGCCCAAGCCTCAAGCGGCCAGTTTATCCTGGCCGGGCGAAACATCCCCTGGTACGTCATCGCCGTGACCATGGCCCTGACGGTTTTGGGCGCGCCCCATATTTTTGGCTTACTAGAGATGAGTTACAACTTAGGCGCCATCGCCGTCTGGTTTGGGCTGGCTCACGTCTCCTTATTGGTTGTGGCTACGCTATGCACGGCCAATTGGGTGCGCCGGGCCAACGTCTCAACTATGCCTGAGATGCTAAGTAAAATATTTGGGCCGTCAACCAGGCTCTTAGTTTGCTGCGTCATGTCAGGCATGGTCTGGGCCATCTTAACCTTGGAATCCCAGGGCGTGGGCATCGTCTTTGCCACCATTACCGGGGTAACCATAACCCAAGGGACTATTATCGGCGGCGTTTTGGGCTGCCTATACGTCATTTTGGCCGGCATGAAAGAAATTGCTTGGGTTAACTTTATAAACTGCGCCGTCATGTACGTGGGTTTGATATTGGCCTTCATTCAGCTGACTGTGGGGCT
>JAITLH010000062.1 GCA_031277995.1 Deltaproteobacteria bacterium | reverse complement strand
ATGAAAAAAATATATAAAAAAACAAAATATTTTCTAATTCCGCCTACTTATAAATTTGGCCCTCCCCAAATTAATTTTCGGTTAAGACCCCAGGGTCTCCAAAAGTACCTTTGGGGCCCCTTTTAGCTACCCCTCCCACCCGGGACGCTCGCGACCATGAAAGTTAAACCTTTGAGGTCAAATCTAAAGCCCCAGTCAAAAACGTCAAAATATTCGCCGGTATTGACTGTCCAAGCGCCGATAAGTTAAAATAATCGAGCGTTTTCCCTTTTTGGTAGCGATCGCGCGCCAAATCTTGGGGCTAACTTGGCCCTAACTACCTTGACGGGAAAGTAAAAACCTAAATTTCGCCAAAGGAAACCTAGCCCCAAAATGGGGCCGCCTTGCGGGGCCCCTTAATGGCGCCTTAGGACATCGGCGTCTTTTCGACGCCCCCATAACGGCGCCGTTTCGGGCTTAAAAAAAACCAAAATTTACCTTCACGGCCACGAAGGCCGCGTTTTTCCGTTCCCGGAAAAACGCGGCTTTTTTTGTTTCGAACTTTATATGAGTATTTATTGAAAGGAATTTATGATGCGATTAAGGCAATCGTTATTGTTTTGCGCCATGTTTTTGGCCGCCCTGGCCTTCGCGGTTAATCCCCTGGCCGCGGCCCCCAAGACCGAAGTAATCATCTCCATGGATACCGGTAGTTCATCGCCCACCATTGGTTTCGACCCGATTTTGGGCTGGGGTTCGGGCGAACATACCCACGACCCCTTGTTTCAAAGCACTTTGCTTATAACCAACGACGACATCACCATCGGCTACGATCTTGCCAAGGAATACACCATTTCCGACGACGGATTGACCTGGACCTTTAAGATCCGAGACGACGTGAAATTCTCGGACGGCCAAAAGCTAACGGCCAAAGACGTGGCCTTCACCTTTAACAGCGCCGCGAAACAGGCCATCGAAGCCGACCTTAGCATGCTCGATCACGTCGAGGCTACCGACGACACCACGGCCGTTTTCCATTTCAAGCGCCCCTACTCGGCCTTCGCTTACATAGCCGCCGTGTTTGGCATCGTTCCCGAACACGCCTATAACGCCAACACTTACGGGGCCAACCCCATCGGTTCCGGCCGTTACATCCTAAAGCAGTGGGACAAGGGCGAGCAGGTCATAATGGAAGCCAATCCCGACTACTACGGTCGCAAGCCCAAGATTACCAAGGTTACCGTGGTTTTCATGGGCGAGGACGCCTCCTACGCGGCCGCCCGGGCCGGGACCGTGGACGTGGCCTATACCGAGGCCCCCTACACGGTTAACCCCGTGGACGGCTACAAAATCATCTCCTTTCCCTCGGTTGACATTAGGGGCCTTAACCTGCCGGCCGTTAAATCCGGGGCCATCCATAAAGCGGTCAGCGGCGTGGAACTTCCGGCCGGAAACGACGTCACGGCCAATAGGGCCATAAGGCAAGCCGTGGCCTACGCCATCGACCGGGACGCCATCGTCAAAAACATCTTAAACGGTTACGGCAAGGTGGCCTTTAGCGACTGCTTAGGCGAGCCCTGGGATAACCCGGCCATGGTCATCAAGACCGACAAGGCCAAGGCCATAAAATTTCTCGAAGACGACGGCTGGAAAAAGGGATCGGACGGGATTTACGCCAAGGGTGATCTTAAGGCCCAATTCGATTTACTCTATATGTCCTCAAACTCGGTCAGAACCGGCATCGCCATGGCCGTGGCCGAGATGCTCCTGGAAGTGGGCATTAAGGTAAACCCCATCGGCGCCACCTGGGATCAAATCGAACCCCAGTCTTACACGACCCCAAACGTATTCGGGGCCGGAATGCATTCGCCCTCGGGCATAATCAGCCATTACTATACGGGGAGAAACTGGGCCAGTTACTCAAACCCCACGGTCGATGACTACATAAACCAAGCCCTGGCCGCCAAATCCGTGGACGATTCCTATCCCCTCTTCCAAAAGGCCCAGTGGGACGGAAAAACCGGGGTTACCCCGGACGGGGACGCCCCTTGGGCCTGGATCTGCGAGGTTGAACACATCTACTTTGTCAGAAACGGCCTCAACGTCATCGACAAAAAAATCCACCCCCACGGTTACGGTTGGACCATAGCCAATAACGTCGATCAATGGTACTGGGATTAACCAAAGGTTAAACGATAACCTTATTCCTCATTCCGTAAGCCATAATCCATAAAGCATAAACCATAATCAGGGCCACCGGGCCCCAACCCAAGGCCCGGTGACCCCAAAAAAAACAACAAAAATTATCTGCCGTCTAGTTTAAGAACAAAAAGAATGGGGGTTAAGGCCAATGGTGGGTTTTGGAAAACAAGGAGTGGTTAATTATTTACTTAAAAATTTCCTAAGGCTCATATTGGTCATAATCGCCGTCAGCGCCGTTTCCTTTGTCTTAATCTCCCAATCCCCCATAGATCCCATCAAGGTTTACGTGGGCGAGGTGGGGATGGGCAACATGAACCCGGAGACCTACGCCAAATTACAGGACTACTTTGGAACCAACGTTTCCCCGATCAAAAGATACCTTAACTGGGCCTCGGATTTCATCCGCGGCGACATGGGCCAATCCCTTATCTACCGTCAGCCGGTCATAAGCGTCATAAAGGACAAGTTTCTAAACACCATGGCCCTCATGGCCTTGGCCTGGGTTTTTTCCGGAATCGTCGCCTTTGTTTTGGGCGTCCTTTCCGGGGTTTTCCAAAACACCTGGCTCGATCGGCTAATCAAAAACTACGCCCTCATCACGGCCAGCGCCCCCACCTTCTGGCTGGCCTTAATAATCATCATGGTTTTCGCCGTCTGGTTAAAGCTTTTTCCCATCGGCTTTAGCGTTCCCGTGGCCGTGGCCAGAAGCGACGTCACCATTTGGGATACCCTTTACCATCTGGTTTTGCCGGCCCTGACCCTAAGCGTCACCGGCATCGCTTCGATAACCTTGCACACCCGGGAAAAGGTCATAGACATCATGGGCGAAGACTACGTTCTCTACGCCCGCTCCAGGGGCCAAAAACTCTGGCCCCTAGTAAAAAGCCACGTCCTAAGAAACGTCACCCTCCCGGCCATTACCCTCCAGTTCGCCTCCATAAGCGAAATCTTTGGCGGTTCCGTTTTGGTCGAGCAGGTTTTCTCCTTCCCCGGCCTGGGCCAAGCCGCCGTGACCGCCGGCATCGGCGGCGACTCCCCGCTCCTTTTGGGCATCGCCATCATAAGCGCCGTCTTCGTTTTTGGCGGCAACTTTCTGGCCAACCTTTCCTACGGCCTGATTGACCCGAAAATAAGACGCCAGGGCGGCCGCGATTAAAATTGACCCAAAGGCCATCGGCCCAACGCCTTCAGCCAAACCAAACGGCCAATAATCACGCGCCCAACTAACGCTGGATCAAAAAGCGCCCCAAAGACCAAGGCCTAAACCCAACCAAGCCACAACGGCCAAAACGAACCGGCCAAAGGGCCTAAACAAAACCTTCAACCGGCCCAAAACCACCAAAGGGCCAACCGCCCCAGCGAAAATCGGCCAAAGGACCAAACGAAACCTTCAATCGGCCCAAAACGGCAACCCGGCCCAAAACGCCCAAAGGGCCAAACGCCCCAGCGAAAATCGGCCAAAGGACCAAACGATCAAACCTCATTAGCCCGGGAAAGTGAAATAACAATGGAGCAAGCCCAAGTCGTAGTTTTAAGCGTACCGGTAAAGCGCCGATTCAATCGAAGAAAGCTCACCATAACCCTGGCCATATTGGCCACCTTGGTTATTTTGGCCATCCTAATCGCCGGGAGTTTGTCTTCCCAGGCGGCCGTGAAAACCAGTTTTCTAAACAAAAACCAGGCCCCGGGCTTGGGGCATTTTTTGGGTACCGACTGGCTGGGCCGGGACATGTTGGCCAGGACCCTTAAGGGTTTATCGTTAAGCGTTTTGATTGGCCTGGGGGCCTCGACGGTGAGCGCTTTTTTGGCCCTATTTTTGGGCATAGCCTCGGCCACCTTGGGCGGCAAAGTTGACGCCGTCGTCAGCTGGGGGGTTGACGTGGTCATGGGCCTACCCCACCTGATGCTTTTGATCTTGGTCTCCTACGCCTTGGGTAAGGGCCTTATGGGCGTCACCGTGGCCGTGGCCATCACCCACTGGCCCAACCTTACCAGGGTCATCAGGGCCGAGATTACCCAGCTCAAAGCCGCGAATTACATCCTAATCCCCAAAAAACTTGGCCATGGCTCTTTCTACATAGCCAGGCGCCATATGCTGCCCCATGTTTTTCCCCAGTTTCTGGTGGGCTTGATTCTCCTTTTTCCCCACGCCATCCTCCACGAGGCCGCGGTGACTTTTTTGGGCTTTGGCCTCTCATCCGAACAACCCGGCATCGGTATCATCCTCTCCGAGAGTATGAAATACCTGTCCCTGGGCTACTGGTGGTTATCGCTCTTTCCCGGTTTGGCGCTTTTGGCCACGGTCTTAATCTTTGACCGCCTAGGCCACTACGTTCGGGAACTAATCGATCCCCATAGAGTGCACGATTAATTTTAATCTTGAACGCTCTGGGTTTGGCCCCAATGGGCGGCCGGCTAGGCGAGCCCATTTGGCCGGTATGGTTGGCCGATATAGTCGGCCTATATAGTTGGCCAGGATGGTCGGCCGGGATAGTCGGTCTTTCAAGTCGTGGCCAGTAGGCTTGGCCGGTAGCGATGGAGATTTAAGGACGGTGATAGATGTTTGAAGAAAACGGGGCCATTTTAACGGTGGAAAACTTAACCATTCGTTTTAGCCGCTATGAAAAAGGCCTTAGGAAGACCGACTTGGTGGTCATTAACGGACTGGACGTTTCGGTCGGCTATTCGGAGCTCGTGGCCGTGGTTGGTTCCAGCGGCAGCGGCAAGAGTTTATTGGCCCACACGCTTTTGGGCATACTGCCCTCAAACTGCGGGGCCTCCGGCGCGATAAAATTCATGGGCGAAGTTTTGGACAAAGAAAAGATCGCCCAACTGCGGGGGAAACAAATAGTCCTGGTGCCGCAAAGCGTGACCTATCTAGACCCCTTAAAAAAAGTCGGCCCGCAAGTCAGAAACGACAGAAACGACCAAGCTTCCCTGGAAGCCCAAGAAAAACTCTTTGACTACTACGGGCTAAAACGGGAAACGGCCCAGCTCTACCCCTTTGAACTCTCCGGGGGCATGGCCAGAAGGGTACTGTTGTCGGCGGCCATGATGGAGACCCCAAAACTAATCATCGCCGACGAACCGACCCCGGGCCTACACCTCTCGGCGGCCAAAAAAGCCATGCGGCACTTTCGCGATTTCGCCGACGAGGGTAACGGCGTTCTCCTAATCACCCACGATCTGGAGCTGGCCCTGGAAGTGGCCGATAAAATAGCCGTTTTTTACGCCGGCACCACCGTGGAAGTGGCCCCCGTCAAAGACTTCCAGTCGGCCGACACCCTAAGGCATCCCTACACCAAAGCCCTTTGGCATGCCCTGCCCCAAAACGGCTTTCAAACTTACCCGGGAACCCAGCCCTACGCCGGGGACGACTTAAAGGGTTGCCCCTTTGCCCAGCGCTGCCAAACCGTATCCGAGGCCTGCCAGGGCCCAATCCCCTCCCGACCAATCCGGGGGGGCCTAGTCCGCTGTCACCTGGCCACTTAGCGAAAACTAAAACGACCTCGCCGCCTCGGGCCCCCCACGCCGCGCCGCATAAAAACCAACGAACTTAGGGGCGGCCAAATTTTTCCCGATTCCCGGTTGGGGCTTTGGTTTTGGGACTTTTGACTTTGGGCCTTTCCCGTTGGCTTTTTGCTTTTGGCGCTTTGTCTTTGGTGACTTTTCCACTTTGGGCTTTTCCCGCTATCGCTTTGGGTTTGGCGCTTTGGTTTTGCCCCTTTGACTTTGGCCTTTTGACTTTGGCCTTTTGGTTTTGCCCCTTTGACTTTGGCGATTTAATTTGGGTGACTTATGATACTTGAAGCCAAGAACTTAAACTTCGCTTACTCAAAAAACAAAGTAATACTTAACGATTTTAGCCTGTCGGTCGAAAGCCATGAAAGAGTGGGGGTCACGGCGCCCAGCGGCGGCGGCAAAACGACCTTGTGCCGAATCCTGGCCGGATACGTCAAACCCCAGGCCGGGGAAATATTACTTGACGGGGAGCCCCTTTCCAACCACCAAGGTTACTGCCCCATTCAGATGATCTGGCAGCATCCGGAAAACTCCGTTAACCCCAGACTGCGTATCAAACAAGCCCTCCTGGAAGGGGACCGCATAGACAAAAGAATAATCGAGGGCCTGGGGATAGAAACGGCTTGGTTTAACCGCTTCCCCGGCGAGCTCTCCGGAGGCGAGATTCAAAGGTTTTGCATCGCCCGGGCCCTGGGCCAAAAAACGCGCTTTTTAATCGCCGACGAAATAACCACCATGCTCGATCTCATCACCCAAACCCAGATCTGGTCTTTCCTTCTGGCCGAGGTTGAGTTAAGGGGCATTGGCCTTATCGCCGTCACCCATAGCGATCCCTTGATGGAACTCGTCTCCACCAGGACCGTGGCCGTGGTCAGGCCCGCGTCGGGCTAAACGGGACATTTCGCCGTTCGTTTTTTCAAAAGCGCCCATGATCTAAGCTCGCCCTGGCCCAGGGGTTATTTTGCCCCGGGGATGATTCCGGCTCACCCCAATCCGCCTCCCCCCACCCTTCCCCGCCTTGGCCCTTTGGGTCTCCCTTAAGTTTTTTCCAAAAACGCCAATCGACCCAAGCCAAGTTTTTGGGCCTTTGGGACAATGGCCTTTAAACGGCCCAGAAGGCCCCTAGGTCGCGCGCGAGGACTCACCCTGGGTAAAATCACCCAGCTGGCCGGCCCTTCGCCACCATGGGCCTATTTGACCCGTTCGCGGGCCTTTCATCGCGGGGGTAGTGATCGGGGTTTTTGGCAAGCTGACTTTTTGGACGATCCCGTTTGGCCAAGTTCAGTAAAAGTAGTCAGTGAAATTGGTCAGCCAAATTTGGTCAGATTGGGTTATGGCCGGCCCAACCCCGCTAGGCCAACCCCGCTAGGCCCAACCACGCTAGGCTACCTAGGCTGGCCCGCCGGGCTGGCCCGGGTAGCCAAGGCGGGGTTACTTGAAGTTTTTTATGGCCGAGCGGGGCTAAACGCGTTACAATCGGTAATCGGAACTCTAAATCAGGGTTTGGTGGAAATGTCGGGACAATATGATTAGGTAATTTTTGGACAATTTAAACTCTAAAAAAGCTTAACGCGTTAAAGAACTGATTATTCCAGCGTTCTTTGTACCAAACGAGAGAGGAAATCGGCTCCTTGTTACAAACGTAATTATGTTATAATCAAAAGTGAAAGGAAGGTGTTTTTATGACCAGACCCGCGTGTCTTATCATCCGAGACGGTTGGGGTCACCGCGAAGAGACGCAAGGCAACGCCGTCCTGGCGGCCAAGACGCCCTATGTTTCTTCCTTGTTAGCCAACCGGGACAATTGGGTCCTGTTGGAAGCGGCCGGGGAGCCGGTGGGCTTACCCGACGGTTACCAAGGCTCAAGCGAGGTTGGCCATCTAAACATGGGGGCCGGCCGGATCGTTATCCAGGAGCTTAAGCGCATTGACGACGGGCTTAGGGACGGATCGTTTTTCAAGATCCCCAATTGGCGCGTTCTCATGGATAGCTGGATCAAAAACAAATCCTCCCTGCACCTTTTGGGACTGCTCCAGGACGAAGGCGTCCACGCCCATCAGGAGCATCTTTTTAAGATCATGCGCCAAGCCCGAAAGGAATACCCCGAGGGCGCCATCGTCATCCACCCCTTTTTGGACGGCCGGGACACGCCGCCGCGTTCGAGCCCGCAGTTTTTGGCCAAGCTTCTTTTGGTCATGAAAGAAGTGGGCGCCTCCCAGATCGGCACCATGATGGGCCGTTACTACGCCATGGATCGTAGCCGCGACTGGCGGCTTATCGATTTGTCCTTCCAGGCCCTGGTCCAGGCCAAGGGGACGCCTTTTTCCGGGGACGTCATAAAGACCGTGGAACATTGCTGGGAAACGGAAAAAACCCCGGACGGCTTTGACATGGTTGACGAGTATATCCCGCCCTTGGTTAGGGAGGGCTACCAGGGCATGAAAGATGGCGACTGCGTCATCCACACCAACTTTCGTCAGGACCGGGCCATTGAACTGACCCAGGCTTTCGTTGAGGACAATTACCCCGGCCAAAGGGAAATCAGGCCCAAGGTTAATTACCTGGGTTTGACCCGTTACTACGACGAGTTTGAATCCTACCTTCTGGGCCCCATGGGCGGCGACGAAGGCATGCCCCATCTACTTGGCGAAATCGTCTCCTCGGCCGGGCTAAGGCAGCTAAGGTTAGCCGAGACCCAAAAGTTTCGCCACGTCACCAGCTTTTTTAACGGCAAATCGACCAAGCCTTTCCCCCATGAGGATCAAGTCGAGGTCAAGGGCCGCTTTGACCCGGCCACCTTCGCCAGCCACCCCGAGATGGAAGCCCAGATACTGACCAAACTTTTTTTGGATCAATACCTGCCGCAAAACTACCCCCTAATCGTCATTAACTACGCCAACTGCGACATGGTCGGCCACACCGGGGTCATGGAAGCGGCCACCAAGGCCGTGGAAGTGGTCGACGAGTGCCTTGGCCAAATCGTCCCGGCCTTACTAGACAAGGGTTACCAAGTCTTGATCTCGGCGGATCACGGAAACGCCGAGGAGATGATCGATATCCAGACGGGCTTGGTCAAAACCAGCCACACGCTTTTTCCCGTCGAATGCATCTACGTGGCCAAAGACCCCGTCTCCAAACTCTCCGGGAAAAACGGCAAACTCTCGGATCTGGCCCCAACCATCCTCAAACTCATGGATCTGCCCATCCCCGAGGCCATGACCGCCAATAACCTCTTAATCGATTAACCGACCAAAAGGTTATTGGCCCAACCTGCCTTAACGAAAAAACCCTGGGTTTTCGCTAAACCCAGGGTTTTTTTCGCTTCCTTCCCTCTGATTCGCCGGGACTTTCCCCACTCGCCAAACTCCCCCCTTAGTTCTAATTTATGGTTAAGTTACTAATAATTATCTACCTTAAATATGCAAAATTTTAATAAATTTTGAGAAACAACTTATCTAAATAAAAACAGAAAAAGATCTTATCTAAAATTGTTTCGTATAATTTGAGAATTAAGTCTGTAGGAATAAACTTCCCTGGGTAATAGCATTTTTTTTACTGGACTGTAGCTTAACGAAGATAAGTTTCTTGACAACAAATATTATTTTTGATAAACTATTCAGCATAGCTAGAGGGCTTGGCTATGGAGACTTATAATTAAAACGGTTTTACATAAAGCCCAGAGCCAACTTAAATTTTCATATAAAACATAAAAAGTTTTTGTAAATTTCTTTTTATAATTTTTTTAAACAAAAAATAAAAAAACCAATCCTTTGATCTTTACTTATAACCCCGCTTAAAGGGTATTTTTTAAAAAACGCCCCCTAAGCGAGGCCAGGTTTTTTTGGCCTGGAATCCGGATTTTTGAGAGACTTTGCCATGAGCGCCCTAGACCTCGTCAGGTTAACCCCGGAGCACCTTAAAGAACTAACCCTAATCGTAAGCCAAGGTCGGCCCCGCTCCCGGAAGGTCCTATTGGCCATGGCTTTGATTTGGCTCGATTGCGCCAAAAACGGCCCGGGCTTAACCGACAAATACGTGTCCCAAACTTTGGGCCTAAGCCTTAAAACCCTGGCCGAGCTTAAAAAACAATACCGCCAAGGCGGCCCCAGCCAAGCGGTAAACCAAACCCCGCCCGAGGATCAAGTGGCCAACCGGACCAAGATTGACCTCCCCTTCGAAGAAAAACTCATCGCCCTGGCCAATACCCAAGCCCCCGGTGGCCGGGAGCGCTGGTCGGTTAGGCTTTTGGCCCAAAAGGCCACCGAGCTTCGGCTAATCGATTCGGTCTCCCACATGACCGTCCACCGGCTCCTTAAAAAACACAATTTCAACTTGGCCGAAAACTAGGCCAAGTTAACCCAGTCCCAATTAAAAAAGCCGCTTCCTTTTTGGGGGAGCGGCTTTTTTCGTTTAATCCCTGGGGACGGCCATCATGCGATCCACGGCCCTAAGGGCCGGGATTCGTATCTCCTCGGGCACCTTTATGACCGGATCCATGTTTTCCAAGGCCGAGATGATATTTTCCAAGGAATTTTTCTTCATGTTCGGACAGACCATGGCCGTCCGGGGCGTGAAAAAGACCTTGCCGGGGTTGTTTTTGCGGATGGGATGGAGGACCCCTTCCTCGGTTAAGACGATGAACTCTTTTTTGGAACTGTCGGCGACCCTTTTTATTATGCCGCTGGTGGAACCGATGAAATGGGCTTCCTTTAAGATCTTGGGCTGGCATTCGGGGTGGGCCAGGACCTCGGCCTGGGGATGGGCTTCTTTAAGGGCCAAAATCTCGGCCAGATTCAAGCGGTGATGGGTGGGGCAAAAGCCCGGCCAGGTCAGGATTTCCTTTTCCGGGGTGAACTTTTGGGCATGGATGGCCAAGTTCTTGTCCGGGGTCATCAAAATCGTCTTTGAGGGTAGGGATCTTAAAACGGCCACGACGTTGGCTGAGGTGCAACATATGTCGCTTAAGGCTTTGACGGCGGCCGGGGAGTTAACGTAGGTTAGAACGGGCACCCCGTTTAACTCTTTTTTTCTGGCCGCCAGGGCGTCGCCGGTGATCATGTCGGCCATGGGACAGCCGGCTTCGATGTTGGCTAAAATAACCGTCTTTTCCGGGCAAAGGATGCTGGCCGTTTCGGCCATGAAGTGAACGCCGCAAAAAATTATGACCTTGGCCGGGTTGCGGGCGGCCTCCTGGGACAGGCCCAGGGAGTCACCCACGAAATGGGCCACCTCATGAATCTCCGGACGGCAGTAATAATGGGATAAAATGACCGCTTCCCGTTTAGCGACCAAGTGGTCTATGGCCGCCCGGACGCCATCGGGAACGACCGGGAGAGCGTAATCTTCCATAATAATTACCCACTCTGAAACTAGTCAAAGAAAATGGAAAAAGAAACCGAAGGCACCAACCCTGGGGCCAGGCCAAACCCCAAACGGTCCCCAATAAACCCCAAGCCCAAATAATCAAATAATCGTTTCAGCCTTGGAGTTTTTACCAAAAAACTCAGCCCTCGGTTTCCTCGATAACGATGGTCCCCCTGGGAATGACGAAGACGAATAACTTATCGTCAAAGCCGGGGTTGACTTTTTGATCCTCCAAGAAAAAATCGGTCTTCTCGCCGGTTAGCGAACTTAGCCTAAAACCGGTCAGGACAAAGTTCTTGTCGCAGTAAATGATAATCTGCCCGCTTTCGTCCGAGCCGCCTTTTTCTTCCAGTATTAGGCCGGTTTGGCCCTTCCTGACGTCCTCCTTGGTGGCCTCCTTAATGTTAAATTTTTCTTTAAGGGTATTAAGGCCAGACATGAAGGTCAGAAGCGGGGCCAGCTCCCCGGCCAAGTCGAGGTCCCGGTAAACCCGAACCTGCTTGTCGGTTGGCATATACCACCAAACCGTCTCGCCGTCGGTCATCAAAGCCTCCTGGCTAGGCAGGTTTTGATCGAGCCTTAGCTTGGAGAGCTGCTTCCATTGGATAACGCCCGTGGCCGTCTGGTTGGCCTGGGTCCGAAAAATATTGTCCATGGCCGGCGTGGTCGTGGTCCGACTGTAATTGGCCGAAAACGACTCCAATCCAACGTAGCGTTTGGATAATCCGGCCAAGGCCCTCTCCAAACCCGCCTTATCGGCCATGAGAGAAGGCGGGCTTAGGACCAACATTACCCCGGCCAAAAACACCAAGCTTACGGCCTTGGCGCCTATGGCCTTGGCCATAAGCCACTTGGACCTTAGCCACTTGGCCCCGGCCCCAAAGGCTCGGGACTTTTCTCCCCCAGGGGCCAAAAGAAGCCCGGCGGGCGAGTTTGTTTCTATTTTTTCGCGTTTGGTGATTGACATATTATACACCAGTTAAGTCTCTCAGGGTTGTTTTTTTCCTGGCCGCCTAAAGTTGGGTGACCTCATAGCCGGCGGCTTTAAAGGCCGCGATAAGGCCGTTCTCCCCAACCAAGTGAGAGGCGCCCACGACGACGAAGGGCGATTTGAACTTCTCCATGTGGGGCTTGATGCGACTAAACATGGTCTTGTTTCTTTCGTCAATCAAAACCCGAAACACCGGGGCCAGTTCCGGGTATTCCCTAAGGGATTTAAAAAACAATTCCTCGAAACCCGCCGAGTCGCCTTCTTTCCAGCATTTGAAGATAGCCGCCGTCTCGGTTCCTATCTCGTTAAATTCCAAAAGGGTACTCTTCAAAAACAAGATCCCCTCGGATTCGTTAAACGAAATCAAGGCGTTAAACTGCTCGTTGGCGTTTTCCAGTTCAAAAACGCCCAGGCCTTTGGAAGCGGCTTGGTTTATGAAATGAACGTCAAGTCCCAACTGGTCTTGGTAACCCAGGGAATTGAGCTGAAGTAGGCCTAAGGTTAGGGCCACCAGCCAAGGGCGCAACTTAAAAAACATGACCTCGTTTAACTTAAGCTCTTTGAGCCTCTCCCTTAGCATTTGGGCCGTCTCGGCATCCAGATGGTCCCAAATGCTTTCGGTGCCCGGGTAAGTCGCGACCTTAAAAAGATCCGCGTTCAAGGTCTTTAAATCGACCTTTCCCACGTCAACCTCGACCAAAAGGGCGTCGGATTTATTAAAGGTCTCCTCGATGATGGGCTTTAAAGGATACATGTTTTCCTGGGCCAGATGGACCGAACCCAACAAATACAATCTTGGCCCGGAGGAATCCGAAACCGACCAGAGAAAAGCCTTATCTTCCCTGCCCTCAGCCCACCGGGCCGCCCCCAAAAAAAGCCCCAAGGCCAAAACCAACAAAACCAGCCCAGCCCCAACCCTCGCGGCTTTCCCAGAACGGCCCCGCCACCCAACCAATTCCTTTTCCCCTGCCATCAATAACCCTCGCGAAAATAAGTTAACGCCAAATCGCCGGCTCCCCTCCCCAAAACGGGTCCGAGAAAAACCAGCCCAACTCCGTAGCCTAGAAATTATATCAATAGTTAACGCTTAAAACAAATTACCACTCCCTCCACATTTTCCCCCAAAAAACTCTAAATATCCAATAAACACCAAAAATAACCTTCACTTTCCTACCCGTTCGTCCCCCTTCCCTAGCCCGCGTCCCTCCTAGTCCGCCCCCCAGCCCTTAAAAGACCCTAACCCCAAAACGCCCCATAGGCTCCCATAGCTCCATAGGCCTCCAGAGCCCCACAGGCCCCTTGAGCCCATTAACAGTACCCATCTCCCCCCCGAATCCCCGCCACGGGCCGATTTAGGCCCTTTACGGCCCTCTCCCCGCGGGGGCTAGACTCCCGAGATTTTTAATCAAGCAATCTCCAGGCCAACTACCCCCGGTCCTGACTGGCTCACCTCGGCCTTGACAACCCTGACGGCCCAGACTGGCTTTGCCCCGCCGGTTCGTCTCCATTCGTTATTGGCTCCGTTTAAGGCCAGAGACTTAATCGCCCTGGGAAGGCCGCGCCCTTAATCTTAGCGAATCGCCCAGGCCCCGGTTCTTCAAAAGTTTGGGCCCATCTCCCGTCCGCCTCCCAAAAAGGATTAAACGATGGCCAGGCGTTTGGATACTTCCATTAATTGTGGTAGTATTTTAGTCATCCATTAAGCGAGGCCGTCAAGGGCGCGGGAAAAAAACGTTTTTCGGCCAAGTCAGCGGTTTTTTGGAAACCGGTCAGTCGTCTTTTCAAATAGTTTATGGGACAATCCAATCGAGCTTTTTTTCTCGTTAGTCAACGCCCATGGCCATTTCGAAGGATCTCGCTTTAGTTTTGATATTTCTCAATCCAACCCGTCTTGGTTTGGATTCCCCTTCCGTTGAGGAGATATACAGTGCGGGTCGATGATTACAAAAACGCCTTGGCCTTGGCGGCCAAAGAACTCTTGGAACGCCCCCCAAACGAGGTGGCCCAGCTGTCCGGGGCCAATCTGGACGGCTCCCTTTTAAAATTTTCCTTCATGAATAGGGAACTGGTGGTTTCGACCTTGAGTTACGTCGTGGCCTGGGCCAATCAGAACCCGGACGAGGAATTCGCCTTAACCGACGCGGTCATGGTCCTCCATTACCTCCAGGGGGCCAAAGGGGTCAAACCCACCGGGGAATACGTGGCTTATCGGCAGATCCAGGGCGGGGAGTTTTATACCGCCGCCTTTCGTAAAAGGGCCGAACTGCCCCTCATCGGGACCTTCGGAACCAAACCCGGCTTACTTACCAAAACGGCGGCCCTTTTGGGCGGCCAAATCAAAGAAGGCATGGGTGACGAAGCCGCGATTTTTAGGGTCCTGCCCAACATCGACATCGTGACCATCATTCACCAAGGCGACGAAGAATTTCCGCCCGAAGGTCAAGTGCTATTCGACAAATCCATCTCCGAAGCCCTTAGTATCGAGGACGTGGCCTGGGTCGGCTCGGCCTTGGTCTATCGGCTAATGGCGGCGTCCAAAAAAATTACCCAATAATTCCACATAATAAAAAAAACCAAGACTCCCTAGGCTAAGCCGACTTAACCTAAACCTTTTGAAGGCCATTTGGTAAAAGTCGAAACCCAGACTTAAACCAAATGACTTTCCCCTTTTTTTTCCAAATATTGGCTAAAACCGCGAAATAAATTCCCCGCTTATATTTTTTTTTCTTTAAATATCAATTGACAAAATGGGGTAAAGTGTCGTATAAGGTCACTTCGCCAGATTGTCGCCAAGCGGTTTCCCAAACGACAGTCTGGGTTAAATAAACCGGGGAAAACCTCGCGGCGTTTTCTATTCGGGGACGAAACCTAGCCTGCCAGTTTTAGGATTTGTTTCAGAGCCCCTCGCGACACCGGGAACCCATGAAAACGGGGAAACAAGGAGGCGAATTCCATTTCAGACCAAAATGACCCAACCGATAAACCAATAAAGCCAGACAGCGAGCATAATGCTCGAGACGTAATATGGAAATTGGGATTCCAAATTTGCCCGGAAGAATTTTTAGCAAAATTTATGCCTGAAGTCTACAAGGTATATGACAATACAAGGGATATTGAAGCTATATTGGCCCCGGAATTAATGAATGAAGATGCCAATTCCGATAAAGGCATGAGGCGCCCTGATGTTTTGCTGATCGTCCCTTTGAAAAATACGCCAGAGGAGCCGATAAAAGAGGCGGAGGAGCCTAAAAAAAGGACAGATAGGCGCGTGCTCGTTTTTATTGAGCAACAACACGAAGACGACCCAACAATTGGCCTTCGAATTTTCCAGGTAAGTCATCGCGTCCAAGTTCTAAATACAATTGACTCGATGACTGCTTTTGTCATCTACACAGGCAACAATAAGGGCGTGGATTGTTATGAGACAACCAGTTTCGGTTTTAAAAATAGGATAGAATTCAAAACGTTCCATCTTAAAGACTACAACGTCGATGAACTGCGCCAGGATAAGAGTGCCATCGCGCGAGTGTTGTACGCGGCGCTCATGGCGAATCAGATAGGCGATGACCCGGCGAAACGCGAAGCCTGCGCCGAGGAACTCTTGAAAATGGTTGGGGAAACGGAGTATAATACCAAGCAGAGAAATTTAATAATTTTTTTCTCCAGAGGGATATTCCGGGTAAATAGTTCTGACATTAGCGATCAGCTAAAGGAGAAGTATAACATGTTAACCGAATCGCTAGAGGAAGCGCTAAAAAAGACCTTCAAAGAACTTTTCGAAGTAGAGTGCATAGAAAAGTGCAAAGCAGAATCCCAGTATGAATTCGCGCGTAAAATGCTCGCGGATGATTTACCTATCGACTTTATCGCGAAATACACGGATTTAGACGAAAAAGCCATTCTTTCTTTGAAGGAAAATATGTAGCTGAACTAGCTCTTGACATCGCTGTCAAGGGGTTGAGTCTGCCCTGAAATCAGGTTAACAAAACCAGTTCTTATTGTTGGGTATACGTCGGTTGAAAGTTTTCGCGACTTTTTCCGGTAACCCTCGCGGCGCTTGAGGGCCCTTACGGCCCCATGCGGATAGGACTTGGCTTTACGCTACGCGGCCA
>JAITLH010000045.1 GCA_031277995.1 Deltaproteobacteria bacterium | reverse complement strand
GCCTAACCAGGCCGATTCCAGGGCCTGAAAATCTTTGTCGTGAAGGATCTCGTCAATCTGCCGCCCCATACGGTAATCGATTTCGGCGATCATCCTGTCTACGGTGGTTTTCTTGACCTTTTCGTGTTGATAGCTCGGTTTGAGCATCTCGGAAATGAAGGAACCGATACCCAAGCGGGCCGCTTCATAGCCCTCGTCGGTGGGAGTCAGGTTAGTTTCCTTGATGATCGCCTCTAACAAATTTGGGGCCGGGATGGATTCCCCGACCGCTTGTTGCTGTTGCCGTTGGGACATAAAAAACGATCCCTCCTGTATCTAGAGATAGCCGTGACGTTGGGGCTTAGTGAAAAGCGCCGCGGCCCAATTTAACCGCCGCCCTTGGCCTTAGCCTTAAAAGTTTTCGCCCGGCTGTTTTTTCCCGAAATCGATATCCAGGCCGAAACCCTTCGAGGTTTTTGGCCCAGATGGCTATGAATCCTTGCCGTTTCCCTCTTCGCCCAGGCCCAGTTCCTTTATGACCTTGTCCCTTTGGGCCGGATCGGTCAAAGTCTCCTCGATGGCCTTGCGGAACGCGGGCATGTTACCCAAGGGCCCTTTGAGAGAAACCAGCGCCTCCCTAAGCTCCAGGAGCTTATTTAACTCCGGCACCTGACGGGCCACCCCCTCGGGGCTAAAGTCCCTAAGGTTATTGAAAGATAGAGAAACCGGCAAGTCGCCACTCCCCTCGTCGTCGGCCAGGCGATTGGGTACGGAGATGCTAAGCTTCAAATTTTGCTTCCCAATGACGTCCTCGAAATTGTTCTTATTGATGTTTATGGGCTTTCTGTCAATCAGGCGGCGGGGATCGTGGCCTCTTAGAAAGTCACCCATGACCATGACCTTCAAGGGGAGTTCGATCTCCTCCTGGGCTCCCCCGGTCGCGGGCTTAAAGGTGACGTTAATGCGCTCTTTGGGCGCTATCGAAGATTCCTTGGCCATAAATTTTTTCCTCCATTGAGGGTTAAAGAATAATTTCAAAGACTGACGGAGACGATATTTACGAGCTTAAGCCAAAAAACCAAACAAATGGCCCCAGCTTAGGCTTTTTTAATCGATGGACAGAATAGACCGGACCTGGCTTAGCTTTTGGAATTGAAACAACGAATCGACCAAACTGGCTTAGTTTTTTCTGGATTGAAACGCCAACCGACCGGACTTGGCTTAGTTTCTTTTCGGGATTGAACCGCCAATCGACCGGACTGGCTTAGATTTTTTCGGGATTGAAACAACGAATCGACCGACCTGGCTTAGTTTTTTTTTCTGGGATTTGGGAGATTGGTCAAGGTGGCTAGGCTCATTTTTGTTAAATTGAGCTATTAAGTTATTAAGTTTATACTTAATTATGCTATTTATCGTCCAAGATTGGCTCAAAAAGCGTTCAAGGCGGTTTTCATGTTAAACCAGTAAAGCTTTTGCCTGACCATGTCGGGAACTTCCTGTTTTAGGAAGGTATAAACGTAGACGATTAAGGTCAAAATGTCTGAGGTAAGTTCCGGTTCCCACTCGAGTAGGCCCCAGGTTTCCAGGTTGTCAAAAAGATCGCCGAGTAAGTTTCCGGCGGCCTCGGGACGCCCGGCGCCCAGGCAATATCTGGCCACCAATAGGCCCTGCCTAATGGCGGCCCGGGTTTTGGAGGCGACGACCGGGCCGACGCGCTTTAGCCCGGCCTCAAAATCCCCGTCCCGCCACAAATCCAAGGCTTCTTTGAGTACGTTTTCCTCGGTTTCCGAGGCGGCCTGACTGGAATCGCTTAGTTTCACCGCGCTAGCCAGGCGGCCAAGGGTACCGTCGTCGAGCGAATCCAGGGAAGCCAGCCAATGGACGGTCTTGGGCGAGGCGAAGGGGGTTTTGTCAAAGTATTTATACTCGGTAAGCTCCGGAAACTCCCTTATGAAAAGGCTTAGGGTCAATCGAAGAACGTTTAAGGCGTCCCGGGCCTTAAGCCCCTCGAGGCATTTATCGACCATGTAATGGCCGTCAAACCAGAAAGGCATTTTTGAGGCCGAACGTTCCAGTTGGGGCAAAATCTCCAAAAACCGCCCCGCCTCCACGGCCGCGGCGTAGGCGGAGACCCGATCGTTGGGAACGGGCCGAAGCTGGGTCGTAAGGTCTGGCCCGGCCTGGGGCAGTTGGGTGATGGTACTCCACAAAGACGTCCTGTGGAGTAAGTAAGCTCGCCAATCGGTGAGGTTTCTTTGCAATAAATGCGAGCCCAGAAGCTGGGATTGCTCTTTTATGGCCCTAAAAACTTGGGGCAGTTGGTTTGCGGCTATTTGGCCATCCGAGCTTACCTGAACCTCAAAGGGTTGGGCCGGTATGGCCCTGGGGGCGTCCCTTGAGCCCAAAATGGCCGTGGCCAAGGTGGCTTCGAAGTCCGGGGCCGGCGGCTTTGGCTCTTTGGTTGGGTTTAGGCTGATAATGGCCTTAAGGGCCCCGCCAAAGGAGGGGCTTATGTCTTGAAGTTTCTCGTCAAGGATTTTTTGCAGCGATTCCAAGGCGTTTTTAAGATTTTCCGCGGTCTTTTCTTGATCTTTGGGAAAAGAGGTCACCGGGATAATGGTTTCGAGTTTTCCGGCCAACCAAGCCAAAGGCGCCGCCCGCCTCTGGGGACGCTTGACGGTGGGGTGAAGTTCGTCCCAATGGTTTCCCAGGATATTATTCAAAACTCCCAAAGCGTCGATTAGGGAGTTTAGGCCATGCTTTTCATGGACGGCCCTGACGGCGTAACAAAGAACCCAGATGTCTTTGCTTTGCTCGGTTAAAAATTTATCCGACCGCTCTAAAACCAATTCCCAATTGGTGCCACCGTTTTCATGCAAAGACGAACTTTTATCAACTTCATCTTTTATAAGCTCAAACTCAGGGCTAAAAGTCGCCTCTTCCCCGCAAAATAAGCCCTCCCCGATTGGTTCACTCCACTTAAAAATAAAATCGTAGTCACTTTTTTGGACCTCGAACATTTCTTTTCCTAAGCGATATCTAAGATTGGTACCAATTTAAATAATTATATGAAGTTTTGTACTTTTACATAATTACTGGTATTGGTAAAGATAAAATTAATCGCTTTCCGCCGTGGTAGGTTCCTGGAGAGAAAACGGTTTGTTCTTTGCGTTGTTTTGACTTTACTACCCAGTTATTAAGAACTTATTAAGTTAAAATTACTGAAAAGCAAAACCTTTTTTTGGCGCCGACGCGCCGCCCCTAACTTACTTAGGTTTGGGCGT
>JAITLH010000015.1 GCA_031277995.1 Deltaproteobacteria bacterium | reverse complement strand
GGGGGGTAAACGGGTGGGGACCCCCCCCCCCCCAGGTTAAATACCCCACGGGGGGCCGGGGGGGGAGAGAGGGTTGGTTATGGATTGGTGGGGTTTGCCGTCTCCAGGCCAAGGGTCATGGCGTCTTCGCTTATGGTAAAGCCGGTATTCACGGCCTCGCGCCAAGAGATGACGGAGCTGACTTCGTTGTAACCCAAGGGGAGTTCTTTTTTGAACTCCTCGTTATCCACGGTCTTGGTTTTGATGGACACGTGGTCGGTAAAGGAGACGGTGACCTCGGTATTTAGCTGGTTAGAGGTAAAAGATCCACCGGTCACGAGAAAGGCCGTTTGTTGTTCGTCAAAGTAGACGGGTGTTTCGCTCGAAAAGACCGAGTACAACTCGGGACTGGCCAAGCCGGAAAAGGTATCCAGGATATACATGTAGCTGCTTCCCAGCTCGCCGC
The DNA here is from genome assembly GCA_031277995.1 of Deltaproteobacteria bacterium. Taxonomy (GTDB): domain Bacteria; phylum Desulfobacterota; class Desulfarculia; order Adiutricales; family Adiutricaceae; genus JAIRNQ01. The sequence goes on along the minus strand of JAITLH010000015.1, from coordinate 8,884 downwards.
AGAAACTGGCCACGCTTTTGGGCTCAAAGGTCGTAAACGAGATGAGGGATTTTCCGTTACCCAAACCCACCAGCTTGGGCTGGTAGAAATTAAGCTCAAAGGAGTGGGTCTGGTTGGGGAAGAGAATCTGGCTCATGTCAAGCTTGCGCTTGTAACCCGGGACGGCCGCGCCTTTGATGGTTTGGGCCAAGTTGGCGTAAGTTTGGGTGGAGCCGTCTTTCATTTTTACGTAGCCGTTACTGTAAACCGCTATTCCGGTAACGTCAAAAAGGCTACTGACCGAGGAAGTCCGGTCGGTAAAAAGTAAGTGGCCGGTCGCGGGATCGACCGCTTCCTTGATGCCGTAGAGATATTGCTCGTGGTTTTCCTTGCATTGGACGGTGTTAACCGCCGAGCAGGGCGTCAAATCCTCGATGCCCCAAAGCCGACCGGTCGCGAAGAAGATCCAGAGCTGGCCTAGGTTATCGTAGGTTCCGTTGACCGCCCCGGTTACCGGGCGATCGGTTGAGACGAAACGTTCAAGTCTCCACTGGTCCGGAGGCAACGGGTCGTAAGTGGCCTTATCGACCGTCCTTAGGCGATAAACCGCTCCCCGATCCAAGCAAGTGCTGGCCTCGCGGCTAATGGTCAGGCCGTAGTAAACGGTGTAATTGTTCCAAATTTCATCCGACTTATCGTTGTCCTGGGCGATGGGCATGAAAGGCTCGTTAAAAAAGCTGTTTCCGTCCTCGGCGGCCACCAAAAGGTTGGTCCCGGTATTGATCTCCGCCCCGGTCGCGGCGTTTAGGACGATTAACCGGGCCCTTTGATCGCTGTAACCGTCGTAGGGCGAATTGGTGCCATAGTTAATCCCGCCGGAGGCGTCGACGGTATCGGTCACGGGCCCACTGGGGAGGACCGCGTAAAAATTGCCGTTTGAGGCCACCACGGTGGGCATGCCAACGGTCAAACCAAGTTCCCTGGTGGAGTACCTCCACAAAAACTTAGGCTCCGCCTCGGGATCGGTGACGTCCAGACAGAAGATTTCCGAGTAAAATGGCCCTTCCCCGCTTGAGGAGTTGGGGTTTTCGATGGGACGGCCGCCTAATCTCAGCCCTCCGATAATCACGGTCCGCCACGCCCCGTTGATCTTAATGTCAACCAAAAGCGGCTTAAGATCGACCATAAAGGCGTGGGTGTAATTGGGATCGGCCAGCCATTGCAAATGGGGCAAGATCGAGGCCGGTATGTAGGCCCACATCTCGGAACCCAGCTCGTGGTTGACCCCTTGCTGGGCTAGGTTGTAACCAACTTGGCCTTCTGAGATGGAGCCGTAGTGGCCAAGGTTAATGGCGTGGAGCATGCCGTCGTTGGCCCCAAAATAAGCGACTTGCCTGCGGGGCCCAACCGAGATCCGGTATTGCAGGTAGCTTCTGCTTCCGTACAAAACGTCAAAATTAGAAGACGGGGCCCCAACCACGATGGGTTTGGAGTTAATGACGTCCCCAAGCCTCCAAATTACCTTGGCGGGCGAGGTGGCCCAGGGATTGTCCACGGTCCGGGAACGCCAGCCGGAAACCTCGGCGCCCTGGATATATTGGATTAACTTGGTGGTCATGGCGGCCTTGTTGTTTTGGGTGCCGCTCGGTATGGGCAAGTTAGTGGCGTAATTATTGTGGAGCAAGTATTTTTGCAATATGGCGGTTGATTGCGCCGAATTGTTAAAGGGCGTCAAGCTCGTCGAGCCCGGGTAACTAAAATATATTAGCCTACGGCCGTGGGTTTTGGTGGCCGGGGTCGTATAGGCCCGGCTACCGGCCAGTAGGTTCGCCCCGGTGGGATCGAGTTCGGCCAACCACCGCCCGCTATCCCAAACGGTCTTTAGCTTGTGTATGTTGGCCGGGGCCCCGTCGGGGATGGGCAGGGGTTGCAGTTTACCGGTGCCGCTGGGATCGCCGCAACGGGTGATGGCTACCCCTTCAATATAGCAGTTGGGCTGGTCGGCTTCGGGGAGGGGGTTAGAAACGCTATTAAAAGTGACGACGTAATCGCCCTGGCCGTTTCCGGTAGCCAGCGTTAACTTACCGTCGCCGTTTGAGTCTTCCCTTAAATTATCCCACTTATCGAGAAACAGTCCGTAAACCGTTCCCACCCAAGCGAGTTTTTCGGCGTTATTTTGGGGGTTAACGTATTGCGGGTAGTAAGCGGTATTTATCGAGATGCCGCCGCCCAAAACGGTATTGGTCGAAGCCGAGGTGGCCGTCCCGGTGGAAATGGACCGGGCGATGGCCACGAAGGCGTTTTCCATCTTGGTCGCGAGTTCCGACAAATTTTTGGCCTGGAAGAAGTTTTTCGGAGTGCCGTCGGGGTTCTCCCATTCTCCGGCGTCGGGGATGCCGTTACGGTTAAGGTCGTTAAACCCGCCGTATTTCGCGGCCATCCACATGGTCGAGGGTAAATTTTCAACGTTTCTGTCAACGCCAAAAGCGAAAATCCTGGCTTGAGATTTAATGTTGGCGATCCTTTTGCCGCAACCGTAAGTGCCGCTAGTCGAGCCCCCGACGTAAGGGCAACCTTGCGGGGTTAAGTTACTGGAATACGGCGGATAGTTCATGGTCAGATCCAAATAAGTCCCGTCCCGAGTCGTTCCGCTTATGTTGTAACCCATGGCCATACCGAGCCCGGTCCCAGTGGTTTGCCAAGAACTGGCGATTCGAAGGGCTTTAACCTGATTGGGTTGGATCTCGATAAAATCTTGCGTGGAATTGGCCGTGGTCGGGTTTTTAAAAACGTAGTAAGTCCCGGTTCTAAGCTCCCCGCTATTTAGGGTCGCCTTGGTAGCGCTTCTCATGCCGGCCGGGGTGTTGGCGTCGGTCAATAAATCAATCTCGTAGGTAATTTGACCGTCTCCTTCCCAGTCGTCGCCCATTTCTTGGTCTGAGAAGTTGACTTTGATCTTGGCGTGGAAAGTCATTCCGTTACGATCGGTGTCCCATTCCAGGACAAAGTAGTTGAGAATGCCAAGGAATTTACCGGAGGCGCCGGCGGTAATGTTCGTTGGCAAGATGGTCACGCTTTGGGTATCCGAGACCTTAAAGGTCAATTCCGGGAAGGCCGAGCTCATGGAGACGGCGAAAGTATTCACCCCAACGGGTACCTTGTTTTCGGACGTGGATAAGTTAAAGTCCCTGATATGCGCGTAATAAGCCGCCGCGGCCACGCTGTAAGTGCCCTGGGTGCTGGGAACCTCGGGACAGATGCCGTAGACGTCGGATAAACTGTTAAGCTTTTTGGGACTGCAGTAAGCCTGGGACTGGGAGGCGTAGATATAGTTTATCGCCCCGGTCGTGTTTAGGCCTTCTATCTTAGTCATGGCGTCTAGGTAAGTTTTGTAATTAAAGACTTGGGGGAGGCTAACGCCCGAAGGCAAAGTCGTTCCCGAAATAAGGGGCCGGTTAAGATCGTTAGTGAAGGTGTTTCCGTCGTAGTCAGAGCCCACGTCGCTTATGAGCAAAATAACCGGTTGAACGCAGTCGGAGGTTAAGATCTCCGGCTTGCGGGTGTTCCAGGAGTTAGTGGCGTAGGCAAAGCGAATCAGATTGTTATTGGTGCTGCCTGTCGTGTCCGATTCGGCTTGGTTACTGTAGCTTTGCACCGGGGTGGTTAGCCCGGCCAAGTAACGAGTCGCCTCGAAATACATCTCGCCTATGGGGTTACCCCAGCTTTTGGTGTTGGAATAAAACTGGCTATTGATAGGGTCGGAGTTTTTGGATCGACCGGCAATCATGAGGTTATCGAGGTTTTTGATTAAGCCGTAAGTCAAAATTTGTCCGGTTTGGCTATCGATGGCCGGGACGTACTGGGTAGAGACATATTGGGGGGTTTTACCCATGACCGGGCCGATGTGGTTCCTAAGAACGCCGCCCTCTTTATGGGAATCATAGTCGCCAAAACTTCCGGTCAAAAGCCCAAAATACATCATGGTCGAGCCCTGGCCGTAACGCTGCAAAAGACCCCTGGGTTTCCAAACGTCGTCATTGTCGGAGGACGTGGCCCCGGGAAAACGTTCGCAGCCCTCTTTTTCGCCTATTTTACCGGCTTGGCAAACCTCGACGTTAATTTTATAAATTTTTATGGTCTTACTGACCGTGGTTTTTAAAACCTTGTCGTCGGGTAGGGGCCGGTTAACCAAGACCCAGTCCCAATAGCGGCCATAGGGATCGGTCGTGACGACCGCTTCGTTGACGAAATCGTAGCCGCCGATATTGAAACTGCTTTTGTCGGCGTTTTGCAAAACCCTTATGGCCGGAAAATTTTTGTTGGACGCGCCCAAGTCACTCCCGCGGGAGAAGAAGTGAGCCTTTTTGCTGGCGGGCTTATCGAAGGGCGTGTATTTCCTAATGTCGTAGTAAGCCGAAAGGGGCGTGATTTCCATCCAAGTGTCGTCGGAACGAACTTCCGTGCCCCAGTTGGTTGAGTCGCCCGGGACGAAAGAGCCTTCCAGGACCGTCCTGGTGGTGGTGTCAACGATTCTCGTGCCGCCGTAAAGGATCTTGCGGATGGCGTCCATGCGGCTGGTGGCCAGGAAATTAAGCCAATTGCCGCTAAAGGTCCGATCCGAGCCCTGGCTGACCTTGGCCGTGGTCGTGGGGTTATAGCAAACCCCAAAGGGCGAACTGGGGGAAACCACGTAGTCTTTGAGGCTAGCGGGCCGGGAATTTCTGATTTGCTGTTCGGTCTCGTCGGCGACCGTATCGCCCACCCGGTAAAAGTAGCCGTTCGGGTCCCCGTAGGCGTAGTAAGTGGCGTTAACCCCTTTGTAAGTTGAACCGTTGTAAGCGTAGCAAGAATTGCTGTCAAAGTAGCCCACGTATTCAACGCCGGGGTTAAAGCCCGTATCGACCCGGCCGTCGCCGTCCAGGTCAACCAGGGCCGGATAGCCCTGCTGAAACATCTTGAGGTTTTTGGCGACGACCAACATGACCTCGGGGATGGTCACCCCGGAAACGGTCAGGGGGCGGTTTTGGTATTGATCCTTAATTGGCTGGTTTTGATAGGTGGCGGCCTTAACCGAGCCGCCCAGGATTGCGCAGGCGGCCAAAGCCACTAAACTAACCAGAGAGACCAAGGCGGTATTTTTACTAATAAAACTAGATTTCATTTGTTGACCTATTGGGCTAAAAGGCCTTAACTGTTAACTTTAGCCGAAATTCGGCGATTGTCCCTTGGCGCTTTTAAAAAACGGCCGGGATCGCTCCTTATTTGAACAAAGCCTTACATGAGTTCCCTGTAAATGGCCGTGATAATGGAGTGGGGCTCTTCGAGTGAATCGGCCGAGGTATCGGGCGGGGTGCCGTTTACGGTCACCGTCAAACTAATCTTGGCCCCGCTTCCGGACGATTCGTCATACGGGTCCGAGGCGTCCAAAGAAAAACCTTCGCTTACGGGATCCTGTTGATCCAAGACCACCGCCGCCGTGGCCACGACCTTGTCACCCACTTTAAAAAGTAGGTGAGGATCGATGGTGTGACTGGGGTAATTGATGACCTCTAAATATCGACTTTCGTAGTCAAAATCCAGGGATTCCTCGTGAAGGTTGGCTAAAGTGAAGCGATATTCGTTGATTTCAACGGTTATGGGCATTTTTTGGTCGCTTGGCGCCTTTAAAACGTTGGCCGGATCGCCCAGTTCGGGGTGAACCAAGATTCGGCTAAGTAAGGTCGCGATCTGCACGGCGCTATCGGCCACGTTAAAGGCCTGCCGACCCACCCGGTTATGGGCGCTAATCGAAAGATCCGTGCGACTGCTGGTCAATACGTAGATCCCCATCAAGATGATGAGAACCAAAAAGACCATGGTAAAAGTCAGTATCATGCCCTCGCGGGCTTTTTTTATGTCTGTCATGTCTCGCCTTATGCCTAGCGTTTTTTTTTGGGCGCCCAATCCCGTCCGAAAACCCACCGGGGTTTTCGGACGGGATTGCCCTCGCTAAAACCTAAAAAGATAGCGAAGTAATGGCCCCGCTGTATAAAAATGAGTGCGTCCCTAGATCGTCATCCCAACCGATCGTAATCTCCACTTGGCAGCTGCGGTTGGTTGGGGCGCCGGGAAAAAAATCCACTTTGCGGGAAAAGATGTGGCTGGCGTCGCAAGCGTCGTCGGTACAGGTTTGCCCCAGCCGATTTAGCTTATTGACTAAGGTCGTGCCCGCGTCGCTTTCGACCAAAAGTTCTTCGTAGAGTAAGCTTTTTAGCCTCTCCAGTTCGGCCTCGGCCAAAAAAGTGGCCGCGGTGATGTTGTCGGCCATGTTGGCGCTTTTTAGGGTACTGGCCTTCATTTGTATGGCCGCCAAACAACCCAAGGTCAAAATGCACACGGAAATGAGTATTTCCACCAAGGTAACCCCACGGCGAAAACCCGGCTTGGGCCGGTTTTCGGAGGGGCTTATCGGCCAGAAATCTTTGAACCCCGTTTTGACGTTTCCATCCATCATAGCCAGCCTCCTTAGATCGCGACTTCGTCCCTGCGGGTATCGACCCGGCCGGACTCGGCGCTTAGAGATACCCGCCAGCCGGCTTGCCTTTCGCTGGAGTCACTCAGGTAATGAAAAAACACGCTAAAGGGCCGGGGATTTGAATAAACGTGACTGTCTGGCATGAAAATGGCCCAGTATAGGTTACTGACCACGGCCGCCCCATCAAAGGGCGCCGAGGCCTCGGTTTTGATCACCCCAACGTTGTCGTTAAGGGTCCGGGAATAAGCGTGGGCCGTTTCCCAACTATCCACCCCCGCCCCCGTATACTTGGCCACTTCCAGCCTTATTTTGCAGCTGGTGGCCGGGCTATTGACGCAGTCCAAAACCACCCGGACCGGCTTTTGGTTGACCACGGCCATCATCCGGCCGCGCTGAAAGATCGATTCCAGGTAACGGGCCTCGGTCCTAATGCGGGAGGATTTAAGGTAATAACCTATCGAGGGCACGGCGATGCCGATAATGATGGCGGTGATGGCGATGACTATGACTATCTCGATTAGGGAGAAGCCGCGTTTGGCATCGTCTGGGCGTCGCCCGGTTGACTGTGGGTCGAAAGCGATCATTAAATTATCCTCAAATAATTAAAAAATATCTAAAGGCTAAATAAACAAAAGTGTTTATGGGATATTTTTCAAAAAACAAAGCGAAAATACGCCAAAGGTCACTTTTGGTGATTCCTTAAATAGACGTATTCCGACAAAATTCCCCGCCTGTAGTTGTCGGCCACGACGCCGGGAGCCCGGTTGAATAACTCCGGCCTAACGTAGATGCTTTTGCCGCTCCCGTAGGAGGCCTTGGAGGTCATGGCCAAGGCCACGGCCTTAACGAAATCGTCTTTTAGCGTGTTGGTGCTTATGTCGGGATCTTCGCTTAAAATGCCCGGATCGACCGGATGGGCTTCCAGACCGTAATAGAGCTGCAAGTCGTCGATGTTGTTGGCCACGACCGAGGACTTGGTCGCGGGTTCGTCAAAAATGTCATGGGCGTTATCGTGATTGGCCACCATCAGGCGGTTATTGGTTTGATCCAGATAATAGGTAAGTAAGCTCACGTCTTTGAAGTTGTAAACGGTGGAGCCGACGACCGGAAAACCCGAGGGCGGCCCGCTGGGGCCGGTAAAACGCCCACCCTCAACGTAGCTAATCTCGTCGTCCTCGGCGTCGTCGGTTTCCAAAAGACAGGCTTGGGCGCCGTTAACCAACACGATGATGTCCCCGGTCACCACGGTCGAGTCGGGTATGTTGGTATCCAATTCCAGCGTCCTTAAACTGGTGGATTTGACCACCCCCAAAGGCGCGGGGTATTCCATCTCGGCCCTAAAAATCGTGACCGAGTCGGCGGCGGAGTTCCCGCCATCGAATCCAAAAATGGCCCTAAAGCCCAGCTCGGCCGTGTCGGTATTTTTAAACCAGCCGGGGCTGGTATCGACGGCCACGTGGCCGCCGCTTAAGGTCATCTGGCTGCCGGTGTAAGCTTGGACAATCGAGACGTCGGGACCCAAAACGTTCAAACCGTTTCCGGCCATCCGCAGATCCCTACTCATGACGTAGAAAGCCACCCTAAGGTTCTGCTGCTGTTCAACGTAGGCCTGGGACAAAAGAAACTGGCTGGTGTTGGATATGTAAAACGAAAAGCAAACCCCGGCCACCATGACAAAGATGGCCATGACTATAAGCATTTCTACCATGGTCAGGCCCGCCTTAAACGGCCGGCCAAGTTTCTTTACGCCCATTGAAAAAAGCTTTTTCACTTAACTTTACCCTTACCGCGCGGCGCCAAGACGGCGCCGAGGCAAATTTGCCGAAAAAAGTCCCCAATAATCTACCCTTACGGGCCCGATCGAACGAGCGTTGCCCTCTCCCAAAAACCCCACTAGGCCCACCAGGCCCACTGACAGGCCCACTACCAGACCCACCAAGCCCACGGCCCATTACCAGGCCCCTGGCCCATTAAAAAGAACCTAATTGGCCCCAAAATCGCCCGCCAAAGACGCTTTTGGCCAACTTACGTCCCTCCCACTCCGGGCCCAATAAATCTTCACTTTTTGGTTATCTAAAATATCTTTTTAAAGGCTAATATTACTTAAACGTAAAAATAAATGAATAAATTCAAGCCGCCTGGCTAATGTTTTAACTTTTTATCGCAATAAATTCCAATAAAAGCTAACGTAATTATTTAAAAATTTCCAAAAATAACAATCTGGCCAAAAAACCAGCCACCCACAAAACGGCCAACCCAATTCGCGACCTATTGAAAAACCACGGTTTTAACGGCCCTCTGGCCGGCCACGGTCACCTTGGCCTGGTTGTCATCCCAATGGACTTGGAGTTCCGGGGTTTGGTAAGCCCGGTCAACGCATTGGCCTTGAAG
>JAITLH010000006.1 GCA_031277995.1 Deltaproteobacteria bacterium | reverse complement strand
GTTTGTTTGCCCAACTTGTATTTAGCCAAGTATGATACCCGCCAATTTGGTAATTACCACGGCTGGAGTGATAAGCCCCAAAGGCAATGTCTAAACCGTTCGTTCCGCCGGTAAAGTATAAACTTTGATCGTTAAAGCCAAAACTGCCAAATCCTGCCTGGATACCGGCGGTGAACACTCCCTGCTCGCCTTTTTTGGTGATGATGTTAACGACGCCGGCTATGGACGCCCCATACTGAAGGGCCGCCGGTCCCCGGATGACCTCGACCCTCTCTATGTTACTAAGCGGTATCAAGGACAAATCATTCGCTCCAAGTCTGTGACCGTTTAGAAGGATAAAGACTTGGGCGTCCATCTCTCCCTGCATGGCACTGCCGCCCTGACCTCTAATGTAGGCGGTCGATGATCCACCGGTATCGTATATTTGGAATCCATTGCTTGACAGAAGTCCGTTTAAATTGCGGGCCGGTGACTTTTCGATGTCTTGGGCGGTGATGACCGTGATGTTGGAGGTGACTTCTTTGACCGATTCTTCGACGCTGGAAGAGGTTACGACTACGGCGCTTAAGGAGCCCGCCTGAGGCGCCTGTGAGTCGGGGTTTTGGGCCAGGACCGCTTGGGTCATGGCGAAAAATAAAAGACATGGTAAGGCTATAAATTTTAGCCAGTTGCCCAACATGTTGTTTCTCCTTGTAAGAACGGTTAGACCTAAGGCCGACGAATTCAAGACAGGCTGCCACCTGTTGAACTCGTTTAAACAAAAACGATTCGATTGTTAGTAAGTTATTAAGGTTAGACTAAGATTTCGCTAAATTGGTTTTGGGCAAAAAAAACCCCGGGTCGCTTATAAACCCAGGATTCCCAGTATTAATCCTAAAGTTAACTGGCTTGGAGCGGCTTTCGCCGGCCCCCAGGCCACGAGTCAAAGTACCTTAAACGTTTGACGTTGACCATTAGGCAGGTCTTCTGACTCTCGGATCATCCCTCCGGGCCGCCTTCCCAGCCAAAAAAGGCCAGTGGCATCGTCGTCCCTTTGGTCCCCGATTACAGCGGTGGGTCCGTCCTCGCTTTAAACGAGATTCCCAATTAAGCCTAATCAAAGGCGCCTAATGAGAACTTTTAAATTACCATTTAATTTTAGTTAATGTCAAGTGAAATTTTGGGGGGTAGGATATTTAAATTATGAGCCTTTTTTACCGGACAATTCCCAAGTCCCAAAACGCGCGTTTCCCTTAAACCATAAAGCTAAACGAGAATCGCGCGCGCTCGTTTCCCGCGAAAAAAATTTTTTCTTTACCCGTTCCCAGCCCAAAACCCCCGGGCTTTAAAACCTGACGGCCAAGCGCTTCCCTTTGCCCAAAGCGGCCAAGCTCTCCCCCTTCACGAAATGGCCCGCGAACGGGCCAAATCGCCCCTTGCCGGCCTTACGAGGGCCGATTGGAGCTAGGGTTAGGGGAGGGGGTCCGAACGGCTCCATGGGCCTAAAATGGGCGTTTACGGCTAAGTCGAAAATGGACCGATCTTGGTCTAAGGTTTTGAGATGAATCAGACGGGGTGGCGACTTTTTGGGTAAGGGGGATATCGGAACGATAATGAGTAAGTAAAAAAATAAGTAAAGGCGTTGGCGGAGGCTAGCGAATTTAAGGGGGGATGGGAAAAGCTTTGGGGAAGGGGTTTTTGGAGGGGGGCGGTCACTGGACCTTGTGGACGCCCTCAAACTGGAAGATGTTTAGGAATTTTCGGGCCCTTTCGGTGTTGGGGTTATTGAAAAAGGCCTCCGGGGTGTTGGTTTCGATTACGTAACCTTGGTCCATGAAGATGACGCGATCGGCCACGGCTTTGGCGAAGGCCATTTCGTGGGTGACTATGAGCATGGTAAGGCCGCCTTTGGCCAGGTTAAGCATGACGTCCAGTACCTCCCGAACCATCTCGGGATCGAGGGAGGCGGTGACCTCGTCAAAAAGCATGACCTCAGGTGACATGCAAAGGGCCCTAACGATGGCCACCCTTTGTTTTTGGCCGCCGGAAAGTTGCCTGGGGTAGGCTTGGGCCTTTTCCAGGAGATCGACGCGCTCTAACCAGCTCTCGGCCTCGGCCTTGGCCTCGCTTTTTTTGCGGCCCTGGACCTTGGTCGGGCCCAAAAGAATGTTATCCATGACGTTTAGGTGGGGGAAAAGCTCGTAGTTTTGAAAGACCATGCCGATCTTTTGGCGGATTAAACTCCAGTCGGTCCCGGGCGCCGTTATGACCTGGCCGTTTAGCTCGACGCGTCCGGAATTTATGGGCTCCAAGCCGTTTAGGCACCTTAGGAAAGTCGACTTGCCGCAACCCGAGGGGCCTACGATGACGATGACTTCGCCGGGATAGACGTCAAGGTCTATGCCTTTTAAAACCTCTGTCTGGTCAAACTGTTTATGAAGATCCGTAACTTTTAATATGGCTTGGTCGGACTTTTTCACTGTCACCCTCTTTAGAGTCTTTTGTCGCGGTTGGTTAGCGTTTGTGGGTTTTTAATTATTTGTAAGCTCATTTTATGCGTTTGTTTGCGATGCCGTCTTTGAGGCCTTAATTTTAAGGCGAAAAAGTCGTCAAGTTTGCCATATCTTTTCCAGGTAAGTGGAAAATAGGGAAATCGGATAGCAGATGGCGAAGTAGATTAAGAAAATGCAACCGTAGACCCAGACGCTGGCTAGGTTATTGCGCATCCCGGCAAGTTCGACGATTTGCTGGGCGACTTTGACCAAATCGGGAATGTTTATGAAAAAGACGAAAGGCGTGGTTTTGATCATCCTGGTGGTTAGGTTAATCACGCCCGGAAGGAGCCTTCGAACGGCCTGGGGCACGATTACGTACATGTTTAGTTTGGCTTCCCTAAGGCCCAAGGCCCGGCCGCTTTCCCATTGGTGTTTGGGCAGGGAGGTAACCGCGCCCCTAACCAGGTCGGCCATTTCGGCCGTGCCCCATAAGGTAAAAACGAAGATGGAGACGAAGGTGGCCGGGAGGTTAATTTGAAATATTTTGCTTAAACTGTAGTAAAAGAAAAAAAGCAGCACCAGTATGGGCATGATCCTGATGAATTCTAGATAGAACCGCAGGACGAAGCGCCAAAATTTCGACTTGGAAGCCATGAGTAGGCCGGCCGGAATGCCCAATATAATCGACAAACCAACCGCGGAAAGGGAGATTCTCATGGTGATTAAAAGGCCCTCTCCCAAACGGGCCATGTTGCGGCCGGAAGTGAAGATGCTAATTGCCGAATCCAGCAAAGCGCACCTTCCTTTCCAAATATCCAAAAATCAAAGAAACCGGCAAAATTATAGCGAGATAGGAAACGATCAAAAGCAGGTTGCTCTCGGTGCTGTGGCCTTCCCTTAACAAATCCTTGGCCACGTACATCAGATCCTTTAAAGCCACGATGCTAAATACCGAGGTTTCCTTGATGAGAAAAATCGACGTGGCCGTCAAAGCCGGTAAGGCCACGGCCAGGGCTTGGGGAAAAACCACGTACCTTAAGACTTGGAAAGGCCTTAAGCCAATGGAAAGCCCTATCTCGATTTGGGAACGGCTAACGGCCACCAAACCGCCCCGGTAAGCCTCGGCCATGTAGGCCCCGCCAAGAAAGGTCAGCCCAACGATGGCGCAGGTGCTCCCCTCCAAAAGCAAGCCCAGGCGGGGCAGGCCGTAGTATAGGAAAAACAACTGGATCATCAAAGGGGTGTTTCTGGCCAGCTCTATATACATCCCGATTATTCTTTGAAGAACGGGGATTTTCCAGTAGCGGATCAAGGCGCATATTAACCCCAAAGCCGCGGACATAAGTATGCCCCAAAAGGCCAACTTCATGGTTAACTCGGCCCCTTTTACGAACAAAGGGGCCGCGCGCCAAATGAAACCGAAATCCAGCAATGGACACTTCCCAAGTTTGCGCGGCGGCCTTTTTGGCTTATTAAGCGCCCCGGGCCGCCGCGGTTGGTTTAAGCCTTATTTGGAAACGATTACCGTATTGGGGTCAACGCTTTCCCCGTAAACCGGCAATAAGGTCGCTTCGTAATCTTTGCGGAAAAAATCTTCCTGGGTTAGCTTGGTGATTTCTTCGTTTAGCCAATTTAAAAGTTCCGTATTGCCTTTCTTGACCGCCGGGGCGATGGTGTCAAGATCGCCCAAAAAGTCAATGCCGGTCACGAAACCTTCGTTGCCCCTAACCCAGGCGAACAAAAGGGTGTTGTCATGGGCCAGGCCCACGCCGCGCCCGTCGCGTAAGGCGTTAAAGGCTTCGGTGTTTTGGTCGTATTTAATAAGTTCCACGTCGGGATGGTTGTTGGTAAAGTAAATGTCGGCCGTGGTGCCTTTGTTTACGATCAATTTTTTGCCTACCAGTTGTGAAACGTCCGTAATCGGCGCGGATTGCGGCGAGGCCACCCCCAAAGCCACTTTCATGTAAGGCTTGGCGAAGTCGACTTGCTCGGCCCTTTCCTTGGTCACGGTGAAGTTGGCCAAGACCACGTCGGCCTTATCGGCTTGGAGGGTCTCGATACGGCTAGCCGCCTCGACCAAAACGAATTCGACCTTTGAGGGATCGCCCAAAAGGTCCTGGGCCAAACGGTGGGCCAAATAGACGTCGTAACCTTGGTTGACGCCGTTTTCGTCGACGTAGCCAAAGGGCGGTTTGTCGCTAAAGACGGCCACGCGGATTTTGCCGTCGGCTTTAATCTTGTCAAGTTCGCCCGCGGCCCGAAGGCCATTGGAAACAAAGAAGCTTACCATAGTCAAGGCGATTAGCGCGAACAAAAATTTTCCGAATGATTTCATTTCAAATCTCCGAAGGGTACCCTGACCATCGATCAAGGTAGGGTTAGGTCGTATAAGCCTTCCCGAGGATTCTAACTTATGTCGGCCAAATTGTGAAAAAAAAGTTACCCGAATACGGATGGCTATATTTCAAGGAAACGGAAACGTCAAAAGGAATAAACGCCCTGGACAGGGGCCAAAGTTGCCACGGCCAAAGCTGCCATGGCCGAAATTAGGCCCGCCGCGGTCAAATCCCCCGGGCCCGGTGCGGTCAAATCCCCCGGGCCCGGGGCGGCGAGGGGTTCGAAACCTAAGCGATTGACATTAATGGCAATAGTCAACCAGCACTAAGGTTAACCGATTTGCCGATTTCGTCAAGGGTTTCTTGGAGCCGGGGCTTATTTTTAGCCTAACCGCGCCCAAGCGCCCTGGGATTATTTTATGGGATATGGGTAAAAAAAATGAAGGCTAAGCCCAGCGTGGGTCTTGCGCCTTCAGATTCTACTGATTAGCCAAAATTTTTTTTCGAGAGCCAGTCGTATGAAGATCTAAGTCTTCATTATTTATAAATTATAAGCCCCATAACGTTAGATGTCAAGAAAAAATCTTATACCAATTGGAAGATAACTTTTGTTAGTCGTAATTAGCTGATTATATTGGCATAAAATTTAAACCTACCGCTAAAAAGCCTGATTTTTGGCGCTTTTGGAAAGGGTGAAAATTTACTCAAATCGTTTATTTGGTCGGGGCGTTTGGGTTGCGGCCATGAACGTTTTTAACCGACTTTGGCCCAAAACCTTTGGACAAACCCGGTCAGAAACCGCCCTTGGCCAACCCTTGATCCACTTTCAAAAAAACTATTTATCCTCGTAAAAACAAATAGTTAAGCTAATATGGTGAAGTTTTAAACTTCTTTTGACTTCTCTACGCCGACGTCAGGTTGACTTATTATTTTAATTGTAGTATCTTATCTATAAAGTAAACAAAATATAAATATTTCTTTAAACTAATATAATTTAAATAATTAGTTATTGCAAGAATAAATATTCAACTTTTTACGGCTAATTATGCATTAAAAAGTATGTAATTAGTCTTTTTATAAAACTATAAACGGATTAATATATGGTAAATTCCGATAAAAACTCTAACAATAACTCTTTCTTTTTTAGTCTTCAAGAAATAAATAATTGGCAAATAAATTCTGGCAATTTAGCCGGTCCAGCCTCAGATTCTACCTCAGAATCACCCAGAGTGGAGTTACCAATACTCCAAAGGGGTTTTGTTTGGAAATCGCTACAGGTTGAAAATTTTTGGGATTCATTGATCCGAGAATTCCCGGTCGGCGCTTTTTTGTTGGCCAAAATCAGTGCCGATAAAAAATCGCAAAGTCCTTCAGAAAGCCAGGAGGGTTATTTTCTGGTCGATGGCCAACAGCGGGCCACGGCCATTGGATTGGGTTTTTCTTCACTCTGGCGCGTCGAAAACTGTCCTGAACAATCCAGTAACGTTAACCAAAATAACCAAAATTTTACCCAAAACTATGCCCTTTGGTTAGATTTATCCACTTATAAATTATCCCCTCCTGACATTGCCCTCAAATTTCGTCTACTTACCCGGTCACACCCCTGGGGTTATGGCAGGGCTAACAACACCAGGCTACAGTCCTATCAGCGCGACGCGGCCCTTTTTGCCTATACAGAAGCTTTAAAAAAATATAATAAAGATACCCTTTATCAGTATCCTGATATTCCATTACGATACGTTTGGCCTTGGGACGCTTATTTACCTATCCCTTTTTCTATTTTAAGCGATATCGTTATTAATCCAGAAAAAGATATCTTAAACAGTGATTTTGACAACGAACTTATTCTTGAAAAATTTAAAGAAAAAATAGATGGGGTAGAATTTTGGAATCAAGATATACCTATGAAGACTGGTCTTAATGATAAATGTTGGAAGGCTCAATTATTTGAAATACTTAATAATGTCAGCGATGAAAATAAACTTCTTGGTGTTATAGTTTCTCAATTAGTTAATATTCATAAAAATTATAAAATTTCGGCGGTATGTTTGCCTGAAAATGATCCCGCCGATGAAATTAGACGTTATTCCTTTAAAGATTCCTCTTTAGAACCCTTTCCCGATCTGCTGGAATCCAATTTCGTCAGGGCCAACACCGCGGCGACTAGGCTTGAAGGCGAAGAACTCGCCTATTCGATTTTCAAGTCATTTTTGCCTAAAAGTAAGAAACTGGTTGAGAGCATCGGCAAGGACGCCCATGTTCGGCCCTCCCGTCTGGTCGCTTTGACCGCCCGCTTGATAATGGCGGAAGAAAAAACGGGCTCTAATGAGAATTTTCCCGGGCCATTAAACGTGGCCAGGTTTCGGGAAAAGTTATACGCGTCAGGAGAACAACCTGGCTCTTTTAAAGATAATCTACACGAATTTATAGAACAACATTGTAAAGATAATGTAATAATTAAAGATAGCGTTTTTGGTAGGGCTTCAAGACTACTATTGGGTGAAAAGTTTACCGAGGCGGGAGAAGGTAGCAAACTGCTGGGTTTGGGACGTATTTTAACCGCCGACTTGGCCCAAAACTCCCAAGACCTGTACTTATTGTTGCTTCGTTCCATTAGGAGCGAAAAGCTTACCGAGGCCGATCTAAAAGACGATTCAACGCGGAAAAGAATTTTGGGCCTGTTAACGGCCCTGGCTTGGTTTTCCAACGATTCCAGCGAAATGGCGCGGCGTCTTTGGGGTCTGGAGAATTGGTGGGCTGGGGAAGCGTCCAAGCCCGGTCTTTTTGGCGATGAGGTCATGGGGCTTAAAAAAGACAGCAAGCTAATCATGTATCCCCTGCCGAGCCCGAAATTGTTAAAAGAAGTCCTGAAGTCACTAAAGCTCTATAGTTTGACCGCTGACGATTTGATTGACGGCAGCGATTGGCAATGGGCCCAGCGCAAACAAATAATTTCCAACTGCCCGGAATCACTCTCAACCGGTGAAAAATTAAATATTTTTAACGGCTTTCCTAAATTTACCGGCGATAACGAGGATTCTGGGGATCCGGAAATCGCCCGTTTGAAAAACGAATGTTGGTGGTCGTTTTGGGGTACGGTGTCGAGAAGTAGGGTTTTGGTTCTTTTCGCCCAGCGCGATTTTTTGGAAGAAAAATTTCCAAATTACGAACCCGAGGCCCCGGATCAGTTGGAAGATACCGATCGTCCCTACGATTGGGATCATATCCTGCCTTCAAATTACTGCGATCAAAAATTGACCCGGGGGCTCTGGAAGTATTGGGCCAGAAGTAACGGTAATTTTCGGGCCTGGCCACAGGCCGATAACCGCGGCGAC
This sequence comes from Deltaproteobacteria bacterium, assembly GCA_031277995.1. GTDB lineage: Bacteria > Desulfobacterota > Desulfarculia > Adiutricales > Adiutricaceae > JAIRNQ01. The sequence continues at coordinate 3,629 of JAITLH010000006.1, read as the reverse complement.
AGCGACGCCTTGCCGGCCAAAAAACTGACGGGAAAAGATGAGGAAGAAACCAAGCGAATACTTAAAAATAGCGCCATCATAACCCAAAACAATAGGGATAATTGGTTAAAAATCACGGATGAAAATTCGGGAGACCTTTATCAAGCGCTTAAAGACACAAAAAATCTACCCGGGGCCATTGGAAACATTATCTTATCAAGCATAACAGACCGTTTATTTGACGTTTATGCCACTTGGTACGATTGTCTTGAGTTAAAAGATACCTTTGGGGCCAAAAACCCCCGATAAAAAATAACCATATCGGTTAATCTTTGGGGTATTTTTTTGGCCTTTTCAGGGTCAGGCTTTCGAATCGATTTAAAAAAAACCATGTCGCTGAAAGCCCATGAATCTATTTAAGAAAACCCATCCCGCCGCGAGCTTTCGAATCGATTTAAAAAAAACCCATGTCGCTGAAAGCCCTTGAACGTTTGAGTAAAAAAACGAACGGCGGCCTTGGTTTGGTGGGGCTAGGGGAGCGAAATCCAGGGATCGATATCGGAACTTGACAATGGGCGGATTTTTTAAATTATTACTGGATATTACGAAAGCCTTCCCAAAAAGCTTGAAATAATCCCCATAAAGCCGTAAACTACGTCAATAACCACTCGTTGGATTTAGAAACGGCCAAGGCGCGTTTAATCGTTTACGCCTTGGCTTTATTTGGCCGGGGATTTTTTCGGCCATTATTTGGCGCCCGGTTCGGACCCGCCCCTTTTTTTTCCCACCGGTTGAACGTTCGCCGTATTTTTTTCATGACCCGAAATTTTCTTTCCCAGGCGTTTGTCTTGCCCAGGGGTTATCGTTGGCCCGGCGTTTTTACCCTTTGGCCGACGGGGGACGGCTTGGCCGGTTTTTTGGGTTAAAAAATCCAGGCGAAAATCAACCAGCGAAACGAGGTACGATATGAGTAAAGAAGTTCTTGATTTTTTGGCCGCCCATAGACCCTTTTATATAGCCACCGTTGACGGCGCGACCCCCAGGGTCCGTCCCATGGGTTTTATCATGGAACATGAGGGGAAAATTTGGTTTGGCATGGGGACGCATAAAAACGTCTATAAACAGCTCCAGGCCAACCCCAAGATCGAAATCACCACCACCGGCCCGGACAGCAATTGGATCAGGGTCTCGGGCGAAGCCGTCTTTGACCCCAGGCCCGAGCTTTTTGAGGCGGCCAAGAAGGCCATGCCGGAACTTAAGGACATCTATCCCGAGGGCGGGCCCAAGATGGGCCTTTTCAGCTTGGCCAAAGGCAAGGCCCTTTTCCTGAACATCGCCGGCCAGGAGATTAAGTCGGTCGATCTCTAAACCCCCAACCCTACCTAAGCCGGAGTGGTTCCGGCTTATTTAGAATGGAGCCGCGACTCTCCCGAGTTTAAGCCCCGGACCAGGCTCCGGTTAAAATCCGGATCCTGGCCCGCGACTTTTTTCGAGAAGTTTTCTTCGTTTTTTTTAGCCCAAGGGAACCCGAGTTCCTTGGGTTTTTCTTGGTCCCGTTTTGATCGGGACGTTTTGGTGCGATTTAATGTTGGATTTGGACGGGCGAGAAGACGCTTCGGCTCAAAACTGCCTTGAGAGGGAACTGGTGAACTGTTGCGCGGTGGTCGGGGTTGACGAAGCGGTCATGATTGACGTCAATCGGATCGTTTTTAGGCCTGAATTTAGGGAACTTTGCGAACAGAACCGGTGCGGCAATTACGACAAAAACTGGCGCTGTCCTCCCAAATGCGGGGACATCCACGAATTGATAGATGCCTTAAAGAAAAAAGAAAGGGCCATGGTTTTCACTTTCGTGGGTAAGCTTAAAAATCCCTACGACCTGGATGGAATGACCAAGGCCGGCCTATCGTTTGCCAAGGTTTGCCAAGGGGTGTTTGAACAGGCCCGCAATCTTTACGCCGTAATGGAGGCCGCCGACAAAAAGCCCACCGTTTTGGGGGCCGGGCCTTGCAAGAACTGCGAAAAATGCGCCATCTTGACCAAAACGCCTTGCCGCCACCCCGAGGAAGCCGTGACTTCCCTGGAAGCTTGCGGCGTTGACGTTGGCCAGTTGGCCAAACTGTCCGGCCTCAAATACAACGCCGGATCCGGGACCATAACGTATTTTGGCGCGGTTTTTATCTAGTTTAAAATAGCCAAAAACCTATCTCGGCTAAAAGGTCAGGCCTTTTGGTCCAGCCGGGGTCGTTTGGCTCGGGAAAAAAATTTTTTTCCGCGTTAAAGAGTAAAAACTTAATCGCTTAACGAATATAATTTTTAGTTTTTTCATGAAAATATAATAATCGCGACCGGGCTTGGGACGATAGCGCTTTTTGGCGTTTGTCCTTGACAAGCTTATGTCTGATGGCTATGCTTAATGGTGATAATTTAAAGCCTTATTTGATTCGGCTAACTCGTTGGACCTTATCTTAAGAAAATAGTTTTTTAATTAGTATATTTAACGGGTAAAAATTATGAATAAAATTAAATCTTTAATAAAATATTCTTTTGTCGCTACATCCCTGGCCTTGGTCCTGGCCCTGGCCTTGGTCCTTTGTTTGGCGCCGGCCCCGGCGGCTTTGGCCCAATCGGGATTTAAGCCCTTAAGCGACGACGAATATAGGCTCTATGTCGAAAACTTCCCCCAATACGCGGCCGCCGAGGAAAGGCTCCAGCGGGCCTGGAAGATCCTTAAGGCGTCGGCGCCAAAAGACACCCAGGACGCTTACCTAAAGGACCAGCGCAACTGGATCAAAAACGGCCGCCATCTGCGGGCCGGCCAACTCTACCGGCAATCGTTTTCCAGGGTCGAGGCCTTCACCATCGCGACCGATGAGCGCTCCGCTTATTTGGAAGACGCCGTGGCCAGGGAAACCGGCTCTAGGCCAAATATGCCCATTAAGCCGGTCGCCCCGGAACCGGCCTGGACGCCCGAACCCGCGAGGGCCCCGGAACCGGCCAGGGCCCCGGAACCGGCTTGGACGCCCGAACCCGCGAGGGACCAGGAACCGGTCAGGGCCCCGGATCCCATGCCCGTTCCCATGCCCGATCCCAAGCCCGAACCCAAACAGCCCCCAAAGATCAAAATCTTAAAGAACGTCAAAAAGTGAGGCCAAGCGGCCGCGCTTTTCCGGCCCAGGCGAAAAAGGCCCCAAACCGGAACCTCACCCCTCCCAAAATGGCCCCGTAAACGGGTCCAGAAGCCCCGCGGCGGCCTTCGAAATCCCGATCGGCACATTTATCCCTTTCGAGGGCTCCCGGGCGCCCTGGGGCCCCAAAACGGCCGTTTCCCCAATCCCAAAAAAAATCCACTTCTCCCCGAAAAAAATCCCCGCCCGAGGTTAGGCTAAGGCTCGCTCTCGTTAAGCGCGGGATCGGGCCGTGGCCCGCCCGAGGTTAGGCGAAGGCCCGCTCTCGTTAAGCGCGGGATCGGGCCGCGGCCCGGCCGGGGGCCGGCCTAGGCTTGGCCCAGACCGGGGACGTGGAGCTTTTTTTCAAGCCAGCGTAGGAAAAAAGTGGCCAGGGTGACGAGGGCCAGGTAGTAGAGGGCGGTAAGTAGGTAGCATTCGAGGGGGCGGAAATAGTAGGAAGCCAGGGCGTTGGAGCGGCCG
>JAITLH010000439.1 GCA_031277995.1 Deltaproteobacteria bacterium | reverse complement strand
ATAATTAGTTGACCAATCAGAATTATGGATATATTGCAGCCCCATATTTCGTAACCATACGTAACCAAAGTTATCCGTCGCTTTGGGTAGTTGGCTATTCGCCCGCGCTTGTTGGATTGGCGCTTGTCGGGTTGGCGCTTTTTGGATTGGCACTTTTTGGGTAGCGGTTTGGAGCGACCAAATTTCTGGGATGATCACGGTTTTTATAAATGTTATGGTTTTAAGATTGGGTAACTCATCTCCAATAAAGTTACCCTTCCCGTCGGCTTTGGTAAAAGGCAGAACGTCCTCATTGTCCTGGGCGCCCAGGGCACTGGTAAGTGACAAAACCATAAGGCTGACGATAATCGATATTAACGATAAATTTTTAAACGGTATCAGCCGTTTAGTGATTTTAACAGATAAGTCTAATAATATGGTCATAATATAGGTTCCCATAAAAAGTTAACCAATTCATTTTCTTGGTTTTTAGGCGTAAAAAACCTTGAAAAAAAATTTATAAAAAATTAGATAAGTATTTTGCCTAATTTTAACTATACAAAGGTCAATAAAGTTTTATCTTTAGAAAATTTTTATGGCTTTATGGCATATTTGGTCAGTCCATGGCGTTCGATATAATCTTTGGCGATGGGATTCATTTTGGAGAACGAAGACTTACTTACGCGTCCAGACTTGGCCTTTGGGCAAACCGTCATCACTTGTTTGGCCTGGCTTAGGAGGTCAAGTATCTTTTGGGCGCTTAGTTTATGGCCAAGGCGTTCGAATTCGATTTCCAGCGCCCCGCGTAAGGTTAAAGACAAGGCGGTTATGAAAGCGTGAACCTCGATGTCGGCTTGGCCATAAGGGGAATCAAAAAACGGATAATTCGCGCCTTTGAAAGAGGCGAAACGCCGTTCCGTTTGGAGTTTGGATTGGTAAGCGGAGACTATCTTTTCGGTTGGCCAGTGGTCATTGTCGGTGACGATAAACGATTTTCCAAGAACGTTTTCCGTGACATTTTTAAATTCCAACTCACTTACATAAAATTCTATGGTTAAAAAGCCTCCTTCATACATATATTTAAAATTAAAAATCGATTTCATGTGTTCGGGGGCTAAAAGATCGCGGATCCTTTGGTAGGTCAGGTCATAGTTGGGCGTTTTCAATTCATCAATCGAGTTTTGGGCTCTCCTTTTTAGCGATTCTTGGATTTTTTTTAACCCCTTTGAACATTTCAAGAAATTATCTTTTAATCCAAAAAGTTGAATTTCGTATAATTTAGGATCATAAGTAAGCGCCAAGGTATATTCTTTACCGTATAAACGTATTTCGCTTCTTAGCGCTTTAACGCCCTTAAACTTATCGCCTTCAAGATCGATAAACCCGGATTCGGGAAAGCTTGGTAGTTTTAGGCCTTGGCCATGGCCCAAACAAGTCAAAACCCCGTAAGATTTTGATTCTTTTCTCAAACCCTTAAAACCCCCATCCGAATCGTTAAGGGCCTCAAAAAACACGGTCGGATTCCATTTCCCCTGGCCAAGTTTGGAGAGCCTGGCCGGGAGGTTTTCGACCGCTTCCGATAACCTTCGGGGGTTAATTTTACTTTCTGGGTAAATCTCATGGAAGAGAGGAAGGCCATGATCCGCCGAGACCACTAGAAAAAGGCCTAAACGGCTAAGTTTGGCCATGGGCTCCGGGCCGTTTTCGTCTTTGGCCAAAGCCGGACATCCGCTTGAATCGAGGTAAGCGTGAAAATTTTCGTTGTCAAACAAAAGGCAATCGGGCCCAAGGCCATAAGCGGAAACGGTTTTTTTCGCCACGCCGTCTTCAATCTTACGCCTCCGAACTTCTCCCAGCCCCTTAAGGGTTTGCCAAAAGCCCTGACCGGAAAGGTTTTGTTCGGTCGCGGAGTTTATCGATTCGCGTAAAACGGTTTTGTCAAACCACTCGAAAAGTGAGTTTTTACTTGCGGGTTTTACGGCGAGGTAAATGGCGGCCAGCAAAACCGCGTCCTCGATGGGCAAACCTGGGCCGGGTTTACCGGCGTGGGCTTTAACCGCCTCTCTTAGGCCCAGCCGTTCGGCCAGATCGAAAAGCGCCGCCTCGGCGCCAAATTCGTAAACCTGGCTAAATTCAGGCCCAAGGGCGCCCCCATCGTCCAAACGATTCGCGGCTTTTTCATTTCGTTTGGCGGTTTCGGGATATTTTTGTTTTGGCATTTTTGGGTTCCCGTCCACGCGCCTGGACTCCGGTAAGGTTAACGGTAAACCTGAACTTGGTCGCCGCGTTTTACGGAGAGAGCCACGCGGGCGGCTCACCGGAAAAGGGCGTTAAGTAAGGCTCGGGCCGAAATTCGCGAAAAACCCCAAAACGGCAAGGAGAAATATTTTTCGCGGTTTCTTGCGATGGGGCGCCGGCCGCTTAACGGGTCGTTTACGTCAGGATTTTTTTAGCCTTGGCAGCGGCCAAACAAGGGGCTTGGCTTTTTTCCAAAGCCTCTCGGTCAGGTGAAGAATTCTGGGGCCATTTGGGCGGTTATTGGACGCCGGCCGATTCGTTTTCCGCGGGTAGGCAGCCGCAGCCGCATTTGTCGCGATCGGAGAGGCTTTTTAGGATGGCGCAGTTGGCGATGTTACCGCCATGGCAGAGTCCCTTTAAGTTAACCAAGTTTTTTTTAAGCCGTTTTATGGATTTGATTTGTTCGTCCAATTGATCGATTAAGCCGCCGACCATTTTGCCGACCGGGGCGCAGTCGCCTTCGGGGGCCTTTTGAAGTTTTATGAGCACCTTGACGTCGGCTAGGGAAATGCCGTGATCCCGGCAATGCCTGATAAACTTTAAGCGCTCGAGATCCTCTCGGCTAAATTCCCGATAGCCGTTTTCGCCCCGCCGCGGTCTGTCCAAAAGTCCTTCTTTCTCGTAATACCTGATCGTCACCGGTTGGCAACCGGCCAGTTCGGCCAACTTTCCTATTTTGTACATTCGATTCCCCCTTTGGCGGGCCCGGCCGGGCCAAAGCCTTGGCCGTTGGCCGCGCCCGATAATTTTTTTGGCCTAAGGCCAAAACGATTATTTTTGGGACAGTTTAAGTCTAGGGTTTAGCCCCGGGAGGCCATTTTTTTCCAAAGTCTCGTCGCGGCCTTTTTTGGCTTAAAAGCGACTTTTAAGGTTATTTTGGTCGAATATGGTAAATCCGCCGGGTCTTTCGTCTAGTTAAAATAAATTAATTTATCTTTTTATTTGGCCTATTAATTAAATTAAGATATTATTAATTTTAAAAGTTATTTTTAACCACTCCCACGCGACGTAAAGGAGGTTTAATGGTTAACTTTACTACGTTAAAAAAAATTCCAAACCGGGGCAAAAAACCCCTTGACCTTATAGTAGCTATAGGCCTTATATTTGTCAATGAGAGGACTTGGTACCTCGAAGGGAAAGCGGTTCTTTGGAACGCTTTTTCGGCCAAACCCGAACCGGGGCTTGAAAATGGAAACAAACCCGGCCCTTAGATTAAAAATAAAAAAGCAAAGGAAGAAAAGGTGACAATCATGGAACATCCCTGCTCGATTTGCGGCCAACTGGCTTGCCAAGAGCACAGTCATCAAGATCATGCCCACAACGATAGCCAGGTTTTTAACTTTTCCCAGCCCGCCGGCCAAGAGAGCCTCGGTTTTGATGAGGAAAGCCCATCCGACGATGGGGAAGATCCGGCGCTACCCTTGCCCGGCGAGGCCTTGGAAGGCCAAGCGGGGCTTACCGACAATGCCTTCGCCACCCCGCCTTTATATACCTTTGAATTGAATCCCCCCACCCAAACGTGCGCCGATCCGGCTGGCCATGAAGAGGCTGCCCACGATCACGCCGCCCACGATCACGCCGGCCATGACCATGGTTGCCACGACGCGGCTTGCCACGACGAGGCCTGCCACGTCGAAGCCGGGCACGTCGAAGCCGGCCAAGTTCAAACGGCGGGTCGGGTGGCCTGTTGCGATAACTGCGACACGGCGCCGCTTTTGACCCACACGGTGGCCGGGGCCGAGGAAGAAACCGACCAAGAGGCTGAGGCCAAGGCCAAGGCCATGTTAAATAGACTCATAATAGCTTCCATTTTGGCCTTGTGTTCCGAGGTCACCCATTTCGTTGGGCTTTCCGATTGGATCAGCGTTCCCTTGGCCGCGATTGCCGTGGCCGTGGGGGGTATTTCGACCTGGCTGGCCGGTTGGAAGTCTTTGAGAAAGTTTAAGCTGGACATTTTGGCCCTGATGTCGGTCGCCGTGACCGGGGCCGTTTTGATTGGGCAGTTTTCCGAGGCCGCCTTGGTTTTGGTTTTGTTTTCCTTGGCCGAGACGTTGGAAGATCGAAGCGTGGATAGGGCCAGAAAGGCCATCGCCAAGCTTTTGCAACTGGCGCCCGAGAAAGCCACCATCCAAAAGTCGGACGGAAGCTGGGTTGAGAGCAAGGCTTCCGACGTTCCCTTAGGAACGGTCATTAGGATTAGGCCCGGGGAGAAACTGGCCCTGGACGGCCAAGTCAAATCCGGAAACTCGGCCATCGATCAGTCGCCCATTACCGGGGAAAGCGTCCCGGTGGAAAAGGCCCCCGGGGACAAGGTTTTCGCCGGAACGTTAAACGTCACGGGCACTTTGGATTACGAAGTCACCGTGGCTTACGGCGATTCGGCCCTTTCCAGGATCGTCAAAGTCGTCGAGGCGGCGGAAAACTCCAAGGCCCCGGTTGAACGTTTCGTCGAGAAATTCGCCAAGTACTATACCCCCTCGGTTTTTGTTTTGGCCATAATCTCCGCCGTTTTGCCGCCCCTGGCCTTTGGCGGCGCGTGGTTTGAATGGCTCTATCGGGCCCTGGCCCTATTGGTTATCGCCTGCCCCTGCGCCTTGGTGGTTTCCATCCCCGTGGCCGTGCTTTCGGCCCTGGCCCGGGCCACCAAAGCCGGTCTTTTGGTCAAGGGCGGAATTTATCTGGAGGAAGGCCGCCACTTAAAAGTCGTGGCCATGGATAAAACCGGAACCCTAACCAGCGGCAAACCCACCCGGACGGATTTTATCCCCCTAAACGGTTACGACGCCGTTAAGGCCGATCGCTTGGCCGCGAGCTTGGCTTCGCTTTCCAAGCATCCCATCTCCCAGGCCTTGGCCCGGGCCTCGGCCGAAAAAAATAACCTGGTCGAGGTGACGGACTTTACCGACCTACCCGGCAAAGGGGTTTCGGCCAAATTCGAAGGCCGCGAGATCGCTTTGGGCAGCCAAAGCTTAATCGATTCCTTGGGGCTAATGACCCAGGGACTAAAAAAGAACTTCGAGGATCTCGAAAGGGCCGGAAAGAGCGTGGTGGCCTTGTCCGACGGCGGCTTGGTGGCCGCCCTATTCGCGACCGCCGACACGGTAAAGCCCGAAAGCAAAGAGGCCGTGGCCGAGCTTAGGGAACTGGGCGTCGAGACGATTATGCTAACCGGCGATAACGCCTTGGCCGCCCAGGCCGTGGCCAACGAGGTTGGCGTCGACGGTTTTAGAAACTCCCTGATGCCCGAGGACAAACTCGCCTTAATCGAAGATTTGGGCAAAAAAGGCAAAGTGGGCATGGTCGGCGACGGTATCAACGACGCCCCGGCCTTGGCCAGGGCCGACATCGGCTTTTCCATGGGCGCGGCCGGAACCGACACGGCCATCGAGACGGCGGACGTGGCCATCATGGACGACAATTTGGCCAAGATCCCGGCCTTCATCAGGCTTTCCCGGATGGTCCATTCCATCTTCGTCCAGAACATCGTCTTTATTTTGCTGGTTAAACTCGCCTTCATCGTCGTGACCCTCATGGGTCACACCTATATGTGGATGGCCGTTTTCGCCGACATTGGCGTCACCTTGATGGTGATGGCCAATAGCCTAAGGCTTACCCACGAAAAACGGTAAACCCCGTAACGCTAACCCGATGAAAAAGCGGCCCGGAAATCCGGGCCGCTTTTTTTCGTCTTTGAAGCCAAAAAAGGGGGGTCGCGACGGTTCTGAAATTGGCCCGTAAACGGGTCAAATAGCCCCAAGGCGGCCTTCGGGGGCCGGGGTTGGGGTAAAAATAGCCACGAAAGGTCTGAAGCGATTCCGGGGGCCCCTGGGCCGTTTTGGCCGCGGCGCCGGGGGGGCCTTCGATAAAGGGGGCCAAGGTTGGGAAAACCTTGGTTATTGGTCCTTTTCCGAGGCGTTTTGGGGATGGAGTTCGGGATTAAGGCCTAAGCATTTATCGGCAAACTTACACCACTTGGCGCAACCTTCGTTTAATTTGGGGTTGGAAAATACGTATCCGCAGCCCAGGCAGCGGCGCCGGGCGTCGTCTTTGAAAAATTCCACCTTGTCGCCGCAGGCCGGGCAAGTAATCTCAAAAATATCGCCCGGTCGCCAAAAGGCGGTGTTTTGGCCCGGGCACATCGTTACGGCCATGTCGTTTCCTCGTTAAGTAAAAAAATTTTTGGGGCCTCGTTTGGGCCAACGTTGGGGCCTCGTTTGGGCGAAAGTTGGGCGCGCCGTTTGGCCAACGTTAGGGCCAATGGTTGGGGCGACGTTGGGCCGGGATTGGCCGGTTTAGGCTATTCCAGCATTATGTTGACCATGCTCATTAAGGGTTTTCCGGCCGAGGAGAAGATCCAGCCCAGGAGTTTGACGTCGTGGCGTTTGGATCTGGCCAGGGCATCCTTGGCCAATCGCCACAGGCCTCGGCAGCAAGGGACTTCCATGATGGGGATTAGGAGTTCGGTCAGTTCTGGGTTGTCGCGGAGAATTACGCCAAGTTTGGCGACGTAGAGTTCCCGGTCGTCAAGCTTTGGGCAGCCGATGACCAAGGGGTGGCCTTGGCGCTGAAAGAGGCGATGGAATTCTGGCCCGGTAAAGGCCACGCAATCCGCGGCCACTATGATGGTTTGGGTATTGAAAAACGAACTTTTGGGCGGCACCAAGGCCAATTGAATGGGCCATGAAACCAGGGAGCGGTTGTCGCCTTCAAAGGTATACCCGGGTAGTCCCACCTCAAGATCATGGTCGGCCCTAATGGGTTTTTTGGGTTCCGGCTCGCTCGATTGTCCCAAACCCGGCCAGGGGCGTTTTCCCCCGGAGCGCTCAAGGGAGGCGATGAGCTCGGTTAAGTCTTCTTCTTTGGCCGCCGGCCTGGGAACGTCGGGATTTGGGGGCGCCTCCGAAACCACCGCCCTGGGCTTGGCCTGGGCCTGATGGCTTGGCCCGGTTAGCTCTTCCTCGGGAGGCCTTAGGCCGGACTCGGGCGGGATAAAATCGTCCGAGAGCCTTCTGGTAATGGTCAAAGCGCCTTTTGGGCAGCTACCGAGGCAGGACCCCAGCCCGTCGCAAAGGACCTCGGCTTTTAAAACCACCCGTCCGTCCTCAATAGCCAGGGCCCCCTCGGCGCATGAGGGCAGGCATTCCCCGCAACCGTCGCAAAGGTTTTCGTTTATTTCGACTATGTCCCTTAGGGATTTTCTTCGGCGCCCGCCTTGGTTTTCTGTCTGGTTGGCAATGGTCATTGGTCACGCTCCTTGGCTGACACTTACAGTATTACACAATAACATAAACATTTCATTGACGGTGATCAAGATCCCTAAAATTTCTTTAAATTTTTTTTTCGAGCCGGGTAAGGGCCAAGGCGACGGGCGATTTTTGGCTAAAGTCGCGGCAATCGCCATTAAGGGGTTAAAATTTTAATCCAGGCTAAAATGGCTACCCTTTTATGGTTAAATGACGCGTTAAAATTTACCATGGGTTAAAAATAAACCATACCAAGGGAACCAACATGCGCAAATAAGCCATAATGTCAAGCCAAAATTGACCCTCAGGTCCGCCGACCCGGCTAAGATTTTTGACTCTTTTGTTCGAACGGAGTAAAATAACCCGAACTTTAGGCGGTTAAAACCGATTGGGCGCCTAGGTTACAAGGCTTAAGTTACCGGGCATAGGTTACCGGGCTTGGCCCGCCAAGCTAAGCCCTTGGGCTTGGCCCATTCGGCCTAACCGGCTACGCTGGGCTTAATGCGGTTGGTTTAATCGGTCAATTTATTCGGGTAATTCGCGCGAAATGGGTTTTTGGCCGCGGCCATGGGGACTTTTTTATTATGGGATCGGGGGCGAGTGGCGGGATATATCTGGTTTTTCGTTAACGGGTTGGTTGACTATGAACATGAAATCTTTGGATATTTTTTTTCTTGATTTCCACCGATAATTGTGTCAATATATAAAATTATGGCATATTTAATCTTTTCTGGCCGTTTTGTCGTAAAAAAACGCCGCGGGTCCCCTCGCCCCGAGATAGAGACAGTGGGGACCATGGGATTGGCTAGGCCTAAAACCCTTACGTTTAAAGGACTTTGGCTTGGGGGCCAAGTTCAAGGGGTGAGGGTTCTTTGAGCGAAAATGGCGTTAAAGGCGGTTTGGGAAACGGCGGCTCGCCGGGCGGCGGCTCCCCGGGCGATGGCTCCACGGGCGGCGCCTCCCCGGGCGATGGCTCCACGGGCCATGGCTTGGGGAACGGCGGTGCCCTGGGCGGAGGATTGGGTAACGAGCGTTTCGTTGGCCGGGGGGAAGCCAAAGACGGGCTTTTGGCCAGGGGGCTTAGGCGGTTTTTAATCGGCGCCTTTATGGCCGCGACCTGGGTTTTGGCCCATTTACCCAGGCGGTTGGGTTTGGCCTTGGGCGATCTGGGCGGCCTGGCCTTTTATTGGCTGGGCGCCCGCAGGAGAAAGATCGCCTGGGAAAATATCCAAAGGGCCAAGGGCCGGGGGGCCTTGCCGGGCGATTTGGACGAAAAATCAGTGGCCAAAAAATCCTTTGAGGGTTTGGGCCGGACGGCCATGGAATCGTTTTGTTTGCTTCATAGGGGCTTGGGGTATTTTAAGGGCCGCCTGGGATTTGAAAACGAGGGCTTGGTGCCCGCCGTTTTGGCCAAGTGCCGGGAAAATGGGCGGGGCGTTATTTTCATCACCGCCCACTCGGGAAACTGGGAACTTTCCCCGGCCGCCCTGGCCGAAAAATTCGACTGCCATATCTGGGTGGTGGGCCGAACGCAGGGGAGCTTATGGGACGAGATTTTGGCAAAAATCAGGTCCCACGGCCGGGCCGGTTTCATAACCAAGGACGGCGGGGCCAAGGCCATGTTGGGGATTTTAAAATCCGGCGGGGTTTTGGGCACTTTGTTTGACCAGGCGGCCATGGTGGGCCGGGGGATAGCCAAGCTCACTTTCATGGGCAGCCCCGCGCTTACCACCTTGGGGCCCTTGAAACTGGCCGCCCTAACCGGGTCAACGGTCATTCCCCTTTTTTGCCGCAGGGCCGGCCAAGGGCACGTCATAGAATTTTCCGACCCCATCGAGCCCCCGGAGCGCTTCGATCGCGGTTGGCTCGTTAACCAAGCCCAAAAGCTCAACGATTTATTGGAAGATTTCATACGCCGCCATCCCGGTGAGTGGATGTGGAGCCATCGGCGGTGGAAGATGCCAAGTTCTCGTAAGGAGGAGCTCCCCAAAGGAGACACGCCCGGACAACAAGGTACCGCCTGACCCCTATCTTCGATTGTCCGAAATTCATTTCTGTTTTTCCATAAAGGAGTTTTTCTAGATGGACACTTTCCCGATCACTTTTCTCCCTGACAACACGGTAATTGAAGCCGAGGCCGGCGAAACCCTCTCCGAGGTGGCCGACCGCGGAAAAATCCATATCAACGCCTCCTGCGGGGGCGAGGGGGTCTGCGGCCGCTGCGTGGTTGAACTTAGGGAGGGAACGGTCCTGGCCAGTCCCGGACTTTACTTAAGCGAAGAGGATTTCGCCAAGGGCATTAGGCTGGCTTGCCGAGCCAAGGTCGATGGGCCGGCCACGGTTTTCATCCCCATCGATTCTAGGGCCGACGCTTCCTTTTTCAAAAAAGCCGCCCAGGCCGAGGAGGAACTCACGGTCGAAAACCCCGACCCCATGGTTCGGCAGACCTGTTTGATCTTGGATCCCCCTTGCCAGGACGACAACAGAAGCGATCTGGACCGGGTCAACGCCTCATTGGCCGAGCTTGGTCTCTACGATAACGACATCGATCTCTCGGCCATGCGCAGCATGCCCAAGGCCCTAAGGGAATCGGAGTTTAAGGTCACGGTCTCGATTTTTTACGAGCTCCCGCTCCAAAAGCCGGAAGTCCCGCCCTACGGGCGCATCGTCTCCTTCGATACCTCGACAAGCGACGACAACTATTACGGCTTGGCCGTGGACGTGGGGACGACCTCGGTTTGGATCCGCTTGGTCAATTTGGCCACCGGCCAGGTCATGCCCAGCGTGGGCGACTTAAACGGCCAGATCTCCTACGGCGAGGACGTCATCTCCAGAATCGTTTTCGCCGGGAAAAAAGACGGCTTAAAACGCATGCAAAACCGGGTCATCGACACCATAAACCGCTTACTGGAGCGTTACGAGGATTCCTACCCCGGTTACCGGAAAAAAACCTTCATCATGGTGGCCGCCGGAAACACCACCATGGCCCACCTTTTGGTGGGTCTCGATCCCAAAAACATCCGCCTTTCGCCCTACGTCCCCCCGGCCTCGACCTGGCCCTCGATTCGGGCCAGCTTTTTGGGCATAAACGTTGAGCCCCACACGGTCATGAAGGTCTTCCCGTCGGTTTCAAGCTACGTGGGCGGCGACATCGTGGCCGGGGTCTTGGCGGCCGGGCTTTTCAAAAGGCCGGAACTGACCCTTTTTATCGACGTCGGCACCAACGGCGAAATCGTCATCGGTAACCAAGACTGGATGACCTGCGCCGCTTGTTCGGCCGGCCCGGCCTTTGAGGGCGGCGGGGTGCGTTGCGGCATGCGGGCCGCCCCCGGGGCCATCGAGAGCTTTTTGTACGAAAAAGACACAAAAAAACACTACCTGGGCGTCATCGGCGGGGTCAGCCCCTCGGGGGTCTGCGGTTCGGGACTCATTAACGTCGTGGCCGAGCTTTTCAAGGCCGGGGTCTTAAACAAGCAAGGCAAATACGTCGAGGGTTCGAGCCCCAATATCCGGGAAGGCGAAGACGGCTGGGAATACGTCCTGTCCACGGCGGAAAACAACTCCGTCGATCACGACATCGTTTTGACCGAGATCGACATCGAAAATCTCATAAGGGCCAAAGGGGCCATGTATTCGGGCTACCAGACCCTCATGGAATCGGTGGGCCTGGAGATGGCCGATCTGGAAAGGGTCATCATCGCCGGCGGCTTTGGCCGCTCCCTAAACATCGAAAACGCCATAACCATCGGCTTACTGCCTTACCTGCCGGTGGAAAAATTCTCCTACATCGGAAACAGTTCCCTCACGGGGGCGACTTTGGCCTCGCTTTCTGGTACCATGTGGAGAACGGCCTTTGAAATCAAAGAGAAGATGACCAATTTTGAGCTAAGCGAGACGCCCGGTTACATGGATCGGTACGTCGCCAGCCAGTTTATCCCCCACACCGACGCGTATTTGTTTGGCCTGTAACCAAACCAAACCCACGCGCGCGTTGGTTTGGTCCGTAAACCAAACCAACGTCGGCGCGTATTGGTTTGGCGCGTAAACCAAACGAAAATGGAGTAAGCGACAAAAAACCATGACGGATACTCATAAAAACTCCCCGGGTAACCCCTCGGCCGGCTCGTCGGAGAGCCCGGCCGAGGCGGCCAGGCGGCTAAGGGCGCAAATAAGGCGCCACAACGCCCTGTACTTCCAAGAAGACCGCCCCGAGATACCCGACGACGCCTACGATCGCCTATTGAGGGAGTTGGAGGAACTCGAAAAAGCCCACCCGGAACTGGCCAAGGGGTCACCCACAGCCGAGGTGGCCCCGCCGCCCGCGGGCCGGGCCCTAAACGAAGTCATTCACGACACCCCCATGCTAAGCCTAGACAAGGCCTTAAGCGTCCAGGAGATATTGGATTTCGAGGACCGGGTCAAACGCTTTTTGGGCTCAAACGAATTATTCGGTTTTTACACCATGCCCAAGTTCGACGGCTTGGCCGTGGAACTTAACTACGACAAAAAAACCTTAATCTTGGCCTCAACCCGCGGCGACGGCCGCCGGGGCGAGGACATCACCCAAAACGTCAGAACCATCGACGACATCCCCAAAACCCTGGGCCCGGGCGCCCCCGAGGGCCCCCTTTTCGTTCGGGGCGAAGTTTACATGGAAAAGGACGAGTTTTCCCGCCTAAACGAGGAGCGGGAAGAAATGGGCCTATCCATCTTCGCCAATCCCAGAAACGCCGCCGCCGGCTCCCTTAGGCAGCTTGACCCCACCGTCACCCAACAAAGAAACCTAAAATTTTTCTCCTACGGCCTCTCCGATCCCAAAATGGCCCAGGCCGAGACCTACGGGGAGCTCATGAAAAACCTTGGCCATTGGGGTTTCCCGGTCGAGGCCTCCAAGGCCAGTAAAGTAAACTTCAACCTGGCCGAGGCCCTGGCGGTTTTTCGGGATCTGGAAGCCGGGCGCGACAGCCTGCCCTTTGAGGTTGACGGCCTGGTGATAACCCTAAACGATCTTGGCCTTTGGGATCGGCTGGGCGCCACCTCGAGGGCCCCCAGATACGCCGTGGCGGCGAAATTCAAGCCCCGGGCGGCCAAGACCAGGGTCCTAAACATAGAAATCCAGGTGGGCCGAACCGGGGCCCTAACCCCGGTGGCGTTCATGGAACCGGTCATGGTCAGCGGCGTTCGGGTAGCCCAAGCCACCCTCCATAACGAGGACGAGCTTAAGCGAAAGGACGTGCGGGTCGGGGATTTCGTCATCTTGCAACGCGCCGGCGACGTCATTCCCGAGATCGTGGAAGTGGACTTGGAAAAAAGGCCCGTGGGCCTTATTCCCTTCGTCTTTCCCAAGGCCTGCCCCATATGCGGCACCCCATCGGTTAGAAAGGAAGGCGAGGCGGTCTCCCGTTGCCCCAACCGCTCCTGCCCGGCCCAGATCGAAGCCCGGCTCATCCATTTCGCCCACAAAAACGCCCTCGACATCGATGGCCTGGGCCAAAAAGTCGCGGCCCAGCTCCTTTCCAATAACCTGGTAAAGCTCCCCACGGATCTTTTTAAACTGACCGTCCAAGACCTAAAAAGCCTCCCGCGTTTTGGCGAAAAATCGGCCCTAAAACTAATCGAGGGCATCGACCAAGCCCGAACCAAGGCCCTCTGGCGCTTCGTAAACGCCCTTTCCATTCGCCACGTGGGCGAGCGGGTCAGCCAGGTCCTGGCCGATAACTTCGATAGCCTGGCCGCCCTCTCGAGCGCGACTAACGATCAACTCCAGGCCATAAACGACATCGGCCCGGAGGTGGCCAAAAGCCTCCTAGATTTTTTCCAAAGCCCCCTAAACCACCACTTTTTGGCCGACCTTATGGACCCGGCCCTGGTCAATCCCACCAAAACCCCGCCCCAGGCCGAAGGCAACCTTTCCGACAAACGCTTCGTCCTAACCGGTACCCTAAAATCCATGACCCGGGCCGAAGCCAAGGCCCGCGTCCAGGCCAAAGGCGGCCGGGTCCTTTCCGCGGTCAGTAAGGAAACCGATTACGTCGTGGCCGGCGAGGCCTCCGGCTCAAAACTCACCAACGCCCAAAAACTAAACCTCACCATCCTCGATGAGGAAGCCTTCCTAAAACTTTTGGGATAGGCCAATTCCCCAGGCTTAACCTAAAAAAAATCAAATTTTTTTGGGCCAAGTTTTTTGGCCAACAAAAAAACCCAAAACTTCAAAAACCCACAAAAAAGCTTACGCGATTTGGCTAACGACAAGCGGCTAACTGCAAGCGGCTAATTAGGCGCCGGGCCGGGAAATTATTCGCCGCCGGGGAGACGGCCATGGCCGGGGAGACGGCCATGGCCGGGATTGCAAACCGTTTCGTTAGAGCGCGCCATCGGCCGTTTGGGACGTTTTCCCATCGGGACGGAAATGACAGGCCACAAAGGCATAAAAAATTAAGGTTCTTCAGGAATTTGCGATTCTGGGCCCCAAAAAATATATTAATACTCAGATAATCTAAGCTAATGTATTTGGGGCATGAAAAAAAAATGGAGGAAAAGGAATGGGGGAAAAAAGCAGATGAGTAAAAGAGCGGCTATAAAAAAAGGTCTAACAATCTTTAAATACTATGACAACCAGCTCTAAATTGAGTTTTTGAGTAAAATAAACACCATTATAATTACGGGTAAACTTCGAAACCTTGGAAAATCCGTCTTCCGGGAATCTCGGCATCAAGAAAAAGGCCTAAGATCGGGGGAAATTGTCCATTGAAGCAAAATAACCGCGCGAAGAAGACAGGATGGGGTCGTGTTTCTTGACAAACGCATAAATCAAAATTAGAAATTTGCGTGGACACGCGTTTTAATAGTGATTGCATAAAATGACGTTGTCAATTTTCACTATTGGAAAAACACAGGTCCGCGACAAGATTATGCCATAACCAAGGCATTGGGTCGGGCATATTTTTAAGCGAGAGATTAGTGGCCAAACAATATGTTATTAAAATGAAAATGAAGAACGATTTTATTAGGGGAGCCCATTGTTTAGGCTTTTGTTTTTGGCCGCCACCGGGTTTTTTTTAAAACAGGGTGGCGTTTTTTTTCTAAACCTTGAGGTAACCCTTTTTATGGGCCTCGGCCAGGCGGGCCAAGCCTTCCTCGACGGAGACTTTTGGGGCGTAACCCAGGAGTTTTTTGGCCTTGTCCAGGCTGGGCCAGTGGGAAGTCGAGAGCTGGTCCACGGTAAAGGAGGTCAAGGGCGGCTCGTCGCCAAGGCCAAAGGCATTCCATAACCACTCGGATGAGAGGGCGATGGTTTTGGCCAGGGCCTTGGGGATTAAGGCTTTTATGGGCGGGGCGCCCACGGAGGCCAGGAGCCGGTTGACCAATTGGGTTATGTTTTGGGGATTGTCTTGGCCCACGAAAAAAGCCTCGCCGCCCACCGGGGCCCCGGCGATGAGTTTGGACAGGGCCAATTGATGGGCCCGGGCGATATTGTCTATGAAAACCGCGTCCACCAAATAGGGCCCGCCGGAAACCATGAAAAGGCGGCCTTTTCGGGCCCTTTGGGCCAGCCTGGGGAGTAATTGAAGATCCCCCGGGCCCCAAATGAGATGGGGGCGCAAAACCAGGGTGTTGAAGCCCGGGGCGTTGGCCAAAAGCACCTCGCGCTCGGCCAGGGACTTACTGTAAGCGTAAGGCGCCTTGGGGGTGGCGGCGTAGGGCCTATCCTCGGTCACCCCTTCCAGGGAACGCTTGTCGTAGATTACGCTCAAAGTCGAGGTATGGACGAAATACGAAACCTTTTCCCGCCTGGCCGCCTCCAGGAGCTTGGCCGTGCCCATCGAGTTGACCTCGACGTAATCGGA
>JAITLH010000418.1 GCA_031277995.1 Deltaproteobacteria bacterium | reverse complement strand
TAGATCTCGCAGTAATTGACCACGGCCGGGCAGGGCTGGGCCAAAACGCACGAGGGTTTGCTGTTTTTTATGTACTCCCAATAGCTCTTGACGGTCAGCTCGGCCCCAAAGCTCACGTCAAACACGGCTTTGACGCCCAGGGATTTCAACCAGCCGTTGAAGTTAAAATACTGGTTGGGAAAGGTTGAGGCCACGGCGGGGGCGACGATGGCGACCATGGGAGTTTTGTTTCTCACGTCTTGCAAAAACGCGTCGAAATCGTCGATGCCTACCCTGGCTCCATGCTGGCAAGCGTAAATGCAATGTCCGCAACCTATGCAAAGATTGTCAACGACGGTAACGATGGAACCGCTGGTCGCGTCGTTGGCGAACTTTACCGGACAAGCCGCGATGCAACGTTGACAATTGACGCATTTACTTTCAATGGTTCTAATGATCGGTCTTAAATTCCCCATAAATTTCTCATAGGCCCATAGGGCAAGGAAATCAGGCTAACGTTTAAAGCCCGTGCCGTTTAATAATAATAACCACCAAGGAATACCAAACAAAAACAATGCCAAGTCATAAAAAATTTTTTTTACACCTTAAAAACAAAAACCAGGAAGACAAACACAGGCGCAAAACAGACAATGTGTAATTATAACATATCCAACTTGAAATAAAAACCCACTACTAGATTTTAAGCAAAAACTAAGGGCCCAAAAAAAAGTTTTTAGATGTTTCAACGATAATTCTTGATTTAAAAAAAATAGATTGACGCTACTTATACTGAGATATAATTTTACTTAAAAAACAAAAATTGTCTCTTCCATTCAGGATAAAAAATTCCCCGCCCCCCTTTAGCCCAACCAAGTCTAAACGGAAATAAACTTACCACTTAACTTTAGGCAATCATTGAAGATTTTTTGACCCCCTGGCCCTTAAAAAAATTTTTTTTGGCCGCCCGGTAAAAGCGTAAAGGAATTTACAAAAACGAATGGGGAAAACCCCCGCCCAGCCAAGGACTGACTTACGGGCCGGGGTAATTTTGAGACCCCATGGGTCTAGGCCCCAAGGAAAGCCCCAATATTTGGGCGCGACATGAAGGCGGGGGTAATTTTGAGACCGAGAATGGGAAAATCCCACGGGTTTGGGCAAAAGATGGGGGTGATTTTGAGACCCCGGGGGGGCTGGGCCAAAAGGTCCCATCCTGGCCCCGGCTTTTTTCAAGGCGTAAAAAAAGCCGGGGCTCCTTTTGGGAACCCCGGCCTACCGAGCGTTATCCGATCCGGCCTTAAGTGGCCAAACTACGCCGCTTTGGGCGTTATCGTCAGGGCTTTCTAAACGGCGCCTTTTTTTGGGCGTTATCGTAAGGGCTCTCTGAACCGCGCCTTTTTTTGGGCGATGTCGTAAGGGCTCTCTGAACGGCGCCTTTTTTGGGCGTTATCGTCAGGGCTCTCTGAAGGGCGCCTTTTATTTTGGGCGCTATCGTCAGGACTCTCTAAACGGTGCCTTTTTTTGGGCGATGTCGTCAGGGCTCTCTAAACCGCGCCTTTTTTTGGCGTTGTCGTCAGGGCTATCTGATCGGCGCCTTTTTTTGGGGCGTTATCGTCAGGGCTATCTGACCTTTAGTGACCGGTTTTGGCCCAGTGGTTTTTCCCGCCCGTGCTGTAATGGGTATGCAGCAGGTGGTGGGATTTCTCTCCCAGTGGCGCGCCCAGGTAATTCTCGTAGAGAGCCTTGACCTCGGGGTTGTCATGGGACTTGCGGATGGGGAGTTGTTTGTCGGCCTGATACAGACCGTCCTTTCTCTCCAGCTTAATCTGGCTATTGCCGTAGGGTTGCCCGCCGCCGCCAACGCAGCCGCCCGGGCAGCACATGACCTCGATGAAGGTGGCGTCGCAGGTGCCCGCCCGGATGGAATCCATGACCGTCCTGGCGTTGGCGAGGCCGTTGGCCACCATGATCTTGACCTTTGTGCCCTTGAGATCGACCTCAACGGTTTTGATGCCCTGGTGGCCGCGCACGGATTCGAGATCCAGCGGGGCCAAGGCCTCGCCGGTGACCACTTCGTAGACGGTCCTAAGGGCCGCCTCCATGACGCCGCCGGAGGTGCCAAAAATGACCGCCGCGCCCGTGGAATCGCCCATGAGCTGATCGAAGGGGGTTTCCGGGAGCTGTTCGAAATCGAGGCCGGCCATCTTGATCATGCGGGCCAGCTCGCGGGTGGTTAAGACCACGTCCACGTCCTGGTAACCGCTGGCGTTCATTTCCGGCCTCTGGGCCTCAAACTTTTTGGCCGTGCAGGGCATGATCGAAACGCTGGTGATCTTGGAGGGATCCACCCCGGCGATCTGGGCGTAGTAGGTTTTGACCAGGGCCCCAAACATCTGCTGGGGGGATTTGCAGGTCGAGAGGTGATCGAGCAAATCCGGGTAGAAAACCTCGCTAAAGTTAATCCAGCCCGGGGAGCAGCTGGTGATCATGGGGAGCTTGCCGCCGTTTTTGAGCCTTTGCAATAGCTCGTTGCCTTCCTCGAGGATGGTGACGTCAGCCGACCAATCGGTGTCAAAGACCTTGGTAAAGCCCAAACGCCTTAAGGCCGTGGCCATCTTGCCGGTGGTAATGGCCCCTTTGGGTAGGCCAAACTCGTCACCCAAGGCCACCCGCACGGCCGGGGCCGTTTGCACGACAACGTGGCGTTCGGGATCGTCAATGGCCTTCCAGACCAAGTTGGTCTGGTCGTTTTCGTAGATGGCGCCCACGGGGCAGACGGCGGCGCATTGGCCGCAGTAAACGCAGGGGCCTTCGATGAGCTCTTGATCGTAGGGGGTGGTGACCTCATACTCAAGGCTTCTGTGGGCGGTGTTGATGGCCCGGACCGACTGGACCTCCTGGCAGACGTCAACGCAGCGGCCGCATTTGACGCATTTGCCCATGTCCCTAACCAAGGTATTGGTATCGACATTGGGCTTGGATTCCACGTCGCTTCTGGGGAAAGTCAGATCCTTTAAGCCAAATTGGAGAGCCAGGGCCTGAAGCTCGCATTTTTGGTTGCGGATGCAGACCAGGCAATCCTGGGGATGGTCGGCTAGGATCAACTCGACGATGGTCTTCCTGATGGCCTGGATCTTGGGGCTATTGGTGATGACCTTGACGCCTTCCCAAACGTCGTTGGCGCAGGCGGCCTTGAGTTTTCCGGCCCCGTCGCATTCGACCACGCACACGCGGCAAACGGCCCGCCTGTGAAGGTCGGGGTGATCGCATAAAACGGGAATGTGAATGCCAAGTTTACGGGCGGCCTCCAAAATGGTGGTACCCTCCGGAACGGTTACGGGCAGACCGTCGATGGTTAGGTTGACGCTCTTGCTCGGATCGGGCTTGTGATGACTCATGTGGGGGTACCTCGCTTAGGCCGCGGCCGCGGCGGTTTTGGTGACGTTGGCCTCGAACTCTTCCCTAAAGTGCTTCCAGGCGGAGTTGAGGGCGGCGGTGGCGGTCTGGCCCAGGCCGCAGAAAGAAGCCGCGGTCATGGTCGTGACCAGGCGGCGCAAATTGGCCAGATCCGTCTCGTTGGCCCCTCCGGGAACGGCGAGCTTTCTAAGGACGCTGATGAGCTGCTTATTGCCCTCGCGGCAGGGTACGCATTTACCGCACGATTCGTGGATGAAAAACTCGGTAACGCCAATGAGATAGTCGATGATGGAGACGCTCTCGTCCATGACCACGATGGCCCCGGAGCCCACGCTAAGACCGGCCTTGCGCAGATCGGTGTAGCTATAGGGGGTATCCAGAAGGGAGGCCGGGCCGATGGGTCCGCTTTGGCCGCCCAGGTGGAAGAACTTAAGGTTCTTGCCGCCCTTGAGGCCGTTACCCATCTCCGGGTCGTAGATGGCGTCCCTAAGGGTGATTTTGCCCAAGGGGATCTCGTAGACGCCGGGCTTGGCCGTATGGCCGGACAGGCAGATGAGCTTG
Organism: Deltaproteobacteria bacterium; assembly: GCA_031277995.1. Lineage (GTDB taxonomy): Bacteria > Desulfobacterota > Desulfarculia > Adiutricales > Adiutricaceae > JAIRNQ01. The sequence continues at coordinate 1,324 of JAITLH010000418.1, read as the reverse complement.
GTCCCGCCGCTGTCGGGGTGACCGATTCTTAGATACTCGTCGCCGCCTTTGAGGACGATGGCCGGGATGCTGGAAAGGGACTCGACGTTATTGACCAGGGTGGGTTGCAGGAAAAGGCCCACTTCGGCCAAGTGGGGCGGCTTAATGCGGGGACGGCCGACCTTACCCTCGGTGGAGTTTAAAAGGGCCGAGTTTTCGCCGCAAACGTAAGCGCCGGCGCCGGAAATGACGTGGATGTCAAAGTCAAAGCCCTTGCCCAGGATGTTTTGGCCCAGATAGCCGGCCTTTTTGGCGTTTTCTATGGCCTGGATGAGCCGCTTTTGGATCTTGCGATACTCGCCCCGGACATAGATGTAACCGGCCTTGGCCCCGAAAACGAAACCGGAGATGGTGATGCCCTCGATGAGCTTTAAAGGCAACTGGCCAAGGATGACCTTGTCCTTAAAGGTTCCGGGCTCGCCCTCGTCGGCGTTGCAGACGATGTACTTGGGGGTTTCGGGGATGTGCAGCAGATGCTCCCACTTGCTGCCGGCCGGGTAAGCGGCGCCGCCGCGGCCAAGGAGTTTGGCCTTCTTCACTTCGGCGATCACCTGTTCGGCGGTCATGCCCACGGCCTTTTTAAGGCCTTCGTAACCGCCCACGCCTTCGTACGCGGCTACCGAAATGGGATCGATCTTCCCAGCGCCCTCTGACACCAGCGTGACTAGTTTTGACATACGAGCGCCTCCCTCAAGTTTGGCTGGCCATCGCGGTAGCTTTTGACCAGGGTTTTGACCTTGTCTTGCGACAAGTCGCCGAAAACGTCGTCGCCAATCTTGGCCACCGGCCCGACGTCGCAAGCCCCGACGCAACTGGTGCGAAACAAGGTGAAGACGCCGTCATCGGTGGTGCTTCCGACTTTTACCCCCAACGCCTCCTCAAACCAACCAACGATCTCTTCGGCCTTGGTGAAGTGGCAGGGAGTGCTTTGGCAAATCTCGATGACGTGCCGCCCCCGGGGGGTGGTGCTAAACATGGCGTAAAAGGTCAAGATATCGTAGATCTTGGAGAGGGGAACTCCCAAGACCTTCGATGCCAGGATCGACCATTTCTGCTCTACTACGTTTTTTCCGGAGGCCTCCTGAATATCCAAGAGAACGGCAATGAGCTGTTGGGGGTCATTGCCGTAACTCTCCATGATTTTCAGTACCTGACCTTCTGTCAATTCCTGCATGGTTTCCTCGCTTTGAGTGGTTCTGTTGACGAGCGTTTTAAACTAAGGCCAAGATCACTCTAAATCCTGGCCAGCCCGCGCCGGACCCAAACCTTAGACTTAAGCCATAAA
>JAITLH010000381.1 GCA_031277995.1 Deltaproteobacteria bacterium | reverse complement strand
CCCCTCCAAAGCCTTCCCCGGGAACACGGTCACTTACCTCTACCGAAAACGCGTCCTCTTTCAGCCCCTGAAGGTGGAAGCCCCGGCCACGAGTTCTCTCTCGGTTTAGATTTAAAACCCAAAAAATTTTTTCCATCGTATTCTTTTTCCGTTTGGCTGGAAGCGGCTAAGCGTTTTAACGAATTTCGCTCCCGAGTCGCTTCCAAACCCCTAAACCTAAGGGAGGCTTCCCAAATCTCGCGTCATTCGCGCCCCTTTGGCTTTCCTCGCGAAAGAACCCTAAAGATCATTCGAATATTTCGGGGCGAATTTTTTTCGCCCCGAAACATTCGCCCTTTTTGATTGGTTTCCCCGTTTGGCCCAAAAGTTCTAACTTCTTTTGGCCCGCCCGCCCGTTTTTTTCCTAGCGGGAGGCCCCTTTTCTAAAATCTCCGGAGGTGAATCGTCCATGAGCGTTGTCATCAAAAACCAAACCCTTTTCTACCGTCCGGAGCCCCAAGGCCAAAAGGATCAATACATAAGTTACGGCCGGGTCTTTAATCCCCCCCAGGGGAAAAACCAAGCCGAGCTCATGGCAAAACTGTCCGCGAATCCGCTTTTGATGAAAACTTTCGAAACGGACTTATCGCTGGCCCACTATGGGGGCCAGGATGACAAACTGGTTTTGATCCGAGACGGCTGCGGGCTTAGCCCTCTTTTTTACGCCCCCAAGGATGACGGTTACGCCGTGGCCTTTAGCCTGGGCGATCTCTTTGAAGTTCTGGGTTCCGTTCCGCCCATGGACGAGGAAACTTTCTTCGATTTCGTGGGTACCCATTACCGCTACGTTTTTAGGGATCCCGGTCGAACCTTTCATAAGGGCGTAAGGCAGGTGCCGGCCGGTCACGCCCTAACCTTGTCCAAGAGGGAGCCCAAACTCGAGCGTTGGCTCGATCTTAGCTTCTGGGATGAAATACCTACCCTGGGAGCCCAAGGGGCGGCCGAAAAATACGTCTCTCTCCTAGACGAAAACGTCCTTTTGCGGCTCAATTCTTTGTCAAACGAAAAATACGCCTTCACCGTTTCCTCGGGCATGGACAGCGCCACCGTGGCCGCCCTGGCCTATAGGCATCTGGGTAAGCCCCTGGAGTGCTGGTTTATGGCCTATAAGGACCAGTCCGATAGCCCCTACGATGAAACCAAAGGCGTAAACGAGCTCATCAAAGCCACCGGCTGGAAACTTAACCGGGTCGATTTGGGGGCCCCGGATCTTTTGGGGGAAACCTCGGCCCTCATGGATCTGACCATGGCCCCCATGATCACGGTCACCTGGTTGGCCCACTACGTTTTGGCCAAGGAAGCCAAAAAAGCCGGAAACTCCTTTCTCTTCTCGGGCCTGGGCGGGGACGAGAGCCTGGCCGGGGAGTTTGAACATTTTTTTGTTTTCTTCGCCGATCTAAAGGCCACCGGGCAAGAGCAATTGCTAAACTCAGAAACGCAGGCCTGGATTAAGCTCCACGATCACCCGGTCTTTAAAAAAAGCCCCGCGGTTCGAGACGATTGGTTTAAGCGGAACGTGGATTTTGAAAAGAAGATCATCAAGGTCGATCAAAAGCGCTACCTGGCCGTCAAAGAATACTTTGACCAAGCTTGGTGGACCGAGCTTGAGTCAAGGCAACCGCCCGTCCCCATGGCCCACCCCTACCCGTATTTTCTCTCCAATCGCCTTTACCAGGAGATGAACCATGAGACCTCGACCCCCACCTTGTGGAGCGAGGCCTTAAGCGGCCAAGCCGCCGGGGTCAAGGGCATCTTCCCCATGACCAGCCCCACCCTTCTAAGGCTGGCCCTGTCTTCCCCCGGGACTTTTAAATACCAAAACGGGGTCACCAAAATGCTCCTTAGGAGGGCCTTGGCGGGAATCCTCCCCGATTCAAGCCGCCTAAACCCGGTCAAGACCGGCTTTAACGCCCCTTTGGACGAGTGGCTAAAAAACCCCAAACTCATTAAGGACGTCCACGATCTTCTCTCGTCGCCGCCTTTTTCCAACCTTAATTGGCTGGCCCCGGGCGCGGTCGATCGGATCTTGACCGAACACAAAATCGGCCAGCGCAATCACATGATGTTACTCTGGCCCCTAATCAGCGCGGCCATATTTTCGCGAAAGTTTTACGGCTAAACAACATCGCCTAGCCCTAAATAGCCCACGAACAAATTTCCAAATTTCCAGCAAAGGATCTTCCTTGAGTCCCCTCGTCATCATCCTGGCCTTGGCCATAATCCAAGGCTTATGTGAATTTTTGCCCGTTTCTTCCTCAGGTCACCTGGTCCTGGCCCAAGCCCTTTTTGGCCTCAAAGAACCCGAAATCCTGCTTGACTTAATCCTTCACCTGGGGACCCTCCTGGCCGTCTGCGTTTTTTACCGCCAGAGCCTTATTTCCCTATTTTCCGAACTAAGGTTTCTCCCCAAGGCCCTCCTTTCCGCCTCGGTCCTAAAAATTGCCCGCGAGCGCCCCAACTTCAAGCTGGGCCTTCTAATCATCGTAGGCTCAATCCCCACGGCCATAATCGGCCTCCTGGCCCAATCCCAACTTGAGGCCCTTTTCGCTTCCGTCTCCGCCGTGGGCGTGGCCTTACTCATTACCGCCCTCGTCCTAACCCTGACCGCTTTTAAAAAATCCCCCGGCCAGCGTTCCATAACCCTCATGGCCTTTGCCGACGCCCTAATCAT